>CAYGOU010000043.1:6173-15046 GCA_964351455.1 uncultured Porphyromonadaceae bacterium | reverse complement strand
TCACCTGGTCAACTAAAATCTGAGGAACCAGTTGCTCATCGGTAATGGTACTCCCGACCACCTCCTCAAATCGTCTGGTGAATTCAGGTATGTTTTCAATGCTAAGGGTAAGTCCCGCTGCATATTTATGTCCCCCGTAGCTTTCGAGCAGATCGCTGCAAGAATGAATGGCCTGATAAAGGTCATATTCATCAACCGAACGGGCCGATCCGGTTGCCATCCCGTTTGAGCGCGTCAGCACCACCGTGGGGCGGTAATGATGTTCGATCAGTCGCGACGCCACAATCCCAACTACCCCCTTGTGCCAGTCGGGATCATATAAAACTGTGGTTTTTCTGTCTTCAGTCAGGTTTTGCTCCTCCACCATCCTGAGGGCAGTCTCGGTAATCTCCACGTCAATGTTCTTTCGATAATCGTTGAAGGAGTCAATCTTTGAACCCAATTCCCTGGCTTCCTTCTCACCATCACAAATCAGGAGTTCTACGGCGCTGAGACCTGATGAGATTCTTCCGGCAGCATTCAATCTGGGACTGATTTTAAAAACCACATCCGAGATTGAAATCTGCTTCTCTTCGCAATTTGAGAGTTGAATCAGGGCTTTAAAACCGGGAGCCGGCTTCTCATTCAATTTCTTCAAACCATGGAAAGCGAGTATCCGGTTTTCACCGGTCATCGGAACCAGATCGGCTGCAATGCTAACACAAACCAGGTCTAAGAACCTGGCGATCTGGGCAAAGGGGATGCCATTTTTAAGACAAAATCCTTGCAAAAGCTTAAACCCGACACCACAACCTGAAAGTTCCTTGTAGGGATACTCGCAACCTCCCCGTTTGGGATCCAGTATGGCCACAGCAGACGGCAGCTCATCCCCCGGGAGATGATGATCGCAGATGATGAAGTCGATGCCCCGTTCTGAGGCATAGGCCACCCGGTCGACCGCCTTAATCCCGCAATCCAGTGCAATGATGAGGGAGTAACCGTTTTGTGACGCATAATCAATGCCATGAT
This sequence comes from uncultured Porphyromonadaceae bacterium, assembly GCA_964351455.1. Taxonomy (GTDB): domain Bacteria; phylum Bacteroidota; class Bacteroidia; order Bacteroidales; family UBA12481; genus JAGHDB01. Next base: position 14,038 of record CAYGOU010000043.1, on the reverse strand, counting down.
AAGAGATTCCGTAACCCTCAGAATAACGGTCGGGAATGTAATATCCGATCTTTTTGAATCGCTTCCTGAAGAAACTGAAAATCAGAGCCACTGAAGTGGTTCCGTCAACATCATAATCCCCATAAATCAAAACAGGCTCATCCGCTTCGATGGCCTGTGTGATCCTGGCGATGGCCTTGTCCATATCCTTCATCAGAAAAGGATTGTGGAGACCCTCCAGTTGAGGTCGGAAAAAGTGCCTGGCATCTTCAAAATCCCTGATGCCCCGCTGAACCAGCAGGGCTCCCAGCACCTTCCCGATACCCAGCTCCTCCGAAAGGGCTTCGGTCAGAACAGGGTTCGGTTCAGGCAATATGGTCCATTTTTTCTCCATCTGGTTGGCGGAAGCAAAAGATTTAAATATAGCTATATTTTGGTTCTTTGAATACTCTCATTCAACAAGTATCTTTGCACCACTTAAACAAAAGCCCGATGCAAGGATTAAGCGAACAGGAACTCATTCGAAGAGAGGCCCTTCAGGAAATACGAAATTTGGGGATCAATCCATACCCCGCTCCGATGTACCCGGTGAATGCATGGTCGGCCAAGATCAAGTCAGCTTATGATGCCGAAAAGAACCCCATGCCCGATGTCATCCTCGCCGGCAGACTGATGGGTAAAAGAATCATGGGAAAGGCATCCTTTGCAGTGCTGCAGGACACCGAAGGCAAGATTCAGCTTTACCTAAACCGGGATGAACTCTGTCCGGGAGAGGACAAAACCCTTTACAATGAACTTTTTAAAAAGCTTCTCGATATCGGTGACATCATCGGCGTCAGAGGCTTTGTCTTCGTTACCCAGGTGGGTGAAATCTCCGTTCACGTAAAGGAACTGACCCTTCTCTCGAAATCGGTCAAGCCACTCCCGGTGGTCAAGGAAAAAGAGGGAGTCACCTACGACGCCTTCAGCGACCCCGATCAGCGCTATCGTCAGCGCTACCTTGACCTGGTGGTCAACCCTCAGGTCAGGGAGGTCTTTGTAAAAAGATCAAAACTGGTCAGCTCCATGCGGAACTTCCTCGATAAACGGGGGTATCTTGAGGTTGAAACTCCGGTACTGCAGCCCATCCACGGTGGAGCAGCCGCCCGCCCCTTCAAAACCCACCACAACACCCTCGATATGCCGCTCTACCTTCGCATTGCAAACGAATTATACCTCAAACGCCTCATAGTCGGGGGCTTCGATGGGGTTTATGAGTTTGCGAAGGACTTCAGAAATGAGGGGATGGATCGTTTTCACAATCCGGAATTCACCCAGATGGAACTATACGTTGCTTACAAAGACTATTTCTGGATGATGGACACCGTGGAAGAGATGGTCGAGCAAATTGCAATTGACCTGCACGGAACAACGAAGGTTCAGGTGGGCGATAACCCGATCGATTTCAAAAGACCATGGAAAAGATATACCATGTTTGAAGCCATACTCGAATTTACCGGAATTGACGTGAGCGAAATGGATGAGGATGCCTTGCGCGAGACCTGTAAAAAACTCCACATCCCCACCGACTCCTCAATGGGCAAAGGAAAACTGATCGATGAAATCTTCGGTGAGAAATGTGAGGATCAATTGATTCAGCCCACCTTCATCACCGATTATCCCATTGAAATGTCGCCTCTCGCTAAGAAACACCGCAGTCAAACCGGACTGGTTGAAAGGTTTGAGGCCATATGCAACGGAAAAGAGATCTGCAACGCCTATTCTGAGCTCAACGATCCGATCGATCAGCGTGAAAGGTTCATGGAACAGCTTGAACTGGCACGGCGGGGAGACGAAGAGGCAATGGCTCTTGACGAGGATTTCCTCCGCGCCATAGAGTATGGAATGCCACCTACTTCAGGACTTGGCATCGGAATCGACCGGCTGACCATGATCATGACCAATGCACACTCCATCCAGGATGTGATTTTTTTCCCCCAGATGCGTCCTGAAAAAACTCAATAATCATTCCTGAATGAACAAGAATTTCATTGATCTCACCTACGTTGCTGATTGGATCAGCGGAGAGCAGCTATTTTCTTGGGAATCACCGGTTCAGACCGCACATCAGACCCTGGTAAACGGATCGGGTGCAGGAAGTGATTTCACCGGATGGCTTAGCCTTCCTGAAAAATCCTTCAGGGAATTGCCGGTTTGGAGTATGATCATATCTGAATTCAAGAAGGAGCTGGATGCCGTAGTCGTTATCGGTATCGGGGGCTCCTATCTGGGAGCGAGAGCCCTCATCGAAGGATGCACTCCCCAGTTGGGCAAGAACCCAAGGGGTCCAGAGATGCTTTATGCCGGACATAATCTTTCAGAAAATTACCATCATGAGCTCCTTCGTTACCTCGAAGATCGTGAGTGGGGGATCATTGTGATCAGCAAGTCAGGAACCACCACCGAACCGGCCATAGCCTTCAGAATTCTTAAAAATGCTCTTGAGAAGCGCTTTGGCAAGGAAAAGAGCAGAAAAAGGGTGATCGCCATAACCGATCAGCACCATGGAGCCCTGCGTCAGCTCGCCGGCGAGATGGCCTACCCAACCTTCATCATTCCCGATGATGTTGGAGGCAGGTTTTCAGTTTTTTCACCCGTCGGAATCATTCCAATCATGGTGGCGGGACTCTCCGCAGAACAGTTTCTGAAAGGCGCCCTGAACGCAATGGAAAGAACCGATATTGAGGTGCCCTTCGGAGACAATCCTGCTGCCATCTATGCGTCGGTCAGAAACGCCCTGCTCGCCCAGGGAAAAGAGATTGAAATCATGGCAGGATTTCAGCCTAAGATGCGCCTGCTGGCTGAATGGTGGAAACAACTCTTTGGTGAAAGTGAAGGCAAAGAACATAAAGGCATCTTTCCGGCCAGCGCCGACTTTACTACCGATCTTCATTCAATGGGCCAGTACATTCAGGAGGGCAGGAGGAACCTTTTTGAAACCTTCATCCTCTGGGAAAATTCAACCGTGCATCTTACCATACCGGAAGAAAGCGCCGACCTCGACCAGTTAAACTACCTTTCAGGCTGGTCTCTTGACCGTGTCAATGAAATGGCAGCGCTGGGCACAGTCATGGCTCACCACGACGGAGGGGTTCCAGGCATATTGATCCGGGCGGGAGTATGCAATGAGTTTAACATCGGACAACTCATGTACATCTTCCAGAAAGCCTGTGGAATAAGCGGTTACCTCCTGGGGGTCAACCCCTTCGACCAGCCTGGCGTTGAGGCGTACAAGCGGAACATGTTCAGGCTGCTGAAAAAGCCTGGTTACAGCGAATCCTGATCCATCATCCATCGGGCATCCAGTTCAATTTGCTCCTCAGGGATGATTCCGTTAAGAATTGCCTTGTCGCGGATCTGTGACATCCACAGCGTGTCGGTTTGGATCTTCATCCGATAGTAAGAAAGGTCTCGGGGAAAGGGGTTTTTTTGATCATCTACCCAGAACTGGTAACCTGCATGTCCGTTCAAGAGTTCAGTCATGGCGAGCCCCCGGTCTCTGGAATCCCTGTAGATATCGTCAAACCATTGGAAATTTCGAACAATCATCCGGTAATAGTCATACAGGTAATTTGACTCTTCATCAGGATAATAGCATTCGAATAGCTGGTCGGTGAAATCCCAGTCAAATTTGTACCAGAACCTCTCGGTGACCATGATGAGGATCAGGTCCATGCGCTCAACTTCCGACTGAATGTCAATTGAATCTGTAGTTTTTTCAGCACTCCAGCTTTCGGGGTAAATGGTCTTGTTATAATACCAGAATTGCTCGTTTGAAAAGAGCTGCTTCACCAGTCCTGCATTCAGCAGGTTAAAAAAGTAGCTGTCAGAAATGGCAAGCATGCTGGGCCTCCAGGCGGTGTCGACGGCAACCGCTGTCCACTCAGGATAAGCCATCGGTAAAGGCTTTGGTTGAAACAGCAGATTCATAATCTGAGCCAGGTCGTCATCGGTACCCTCCAGGCGGGATTCAGGCTGGGTCTCGCCGATCCTGATCCGGGGAACCATCCTGCCGCTTTCAGAGGTAATGAAACCCATCAGGGTATCTGCGCATAAAAGCATGCCGGCCTGCGACCAGTGGATGCCGCCTTTCGGGAAAAGCGGAAAGGAGACCTGCCCCATACGCTCGATGAAGAACCGGTTCAGGTCAAGCAGTGGAATCCTGCTGGCCGCTGCCTTCTCGAGTATTCTGTGGTAATTGGCTGACTGCTCAATTGATGGCTTGTATCTTGAAGGTATATAATCCGGCATGAGACTGGCCTTACCTGGCTCCAGCACAACAATGATCCTGGTTCCTTTAGCCGCAAGGGTATCTGATACCATTCTGAGACGTCTAAATTTTTCGCCCCAGAAGTCAGCGCCCAGGTCATCGCCTCCCTGCCAGGCACGGATATAGTCGCGCTCATACAGATATCGGTCGCGGCCAACTACCACCCCTGAAGCGTTGGCTTTAGAAAAAAGTGAATATTCAATCTGGTTGCGAAAACGAATGAGCCAGTTTCTGAATCCGATCCGCTGTTCAAAAGCGCGATCGAATCCGGATTGAAACTCGCCGTTAAACCATTGTTTGACAGAAAAAGTTGGATACGCTGCCGGATCTTGTCCCCCTCTGAGGCTCCCGACCCGTATCCAGTCTGTATTCATCTGAATCAGAGGAAGCATCAGCATGATCCAGAAAAAAAAGACCCATATGTTCTTGATCCGCTTGTTCATGCTTTAAAACCTGAAATAGATGAAGGGATTAAAACCGGATGCAGTGATCGAAGCCATTGAATAGAACAGAAAGAACAGCACCGCCACTCCTGCAAAAATGGTCTTACGGATGCCATATTGGGTATTGAGCTGCCGCTCCTGCCACTTCTCAATTCCGGGAATCAGGGCAAAAAAGGCAAAAATAGTGCCGGCAGCCAGAATAAACCAGAAGTGCAAAGTCAGATCCTCATGCGTGAAGCCTCCTTTCCACGAAAACATTGAGCCCAGATAACTCCAGGCATCTGGCAGACTCTCGGCCCTGAAAAGAACCCAGCCAATCAGGGTAACGAAATAGGTCAATAGAACCGAAGGTATTCTTCCCATCTTAACACTAAGCTTTAAAAGGAAAAGACGGTCAAGAATCAGAAAGAGTCCGTGAAAGCCACCCCAGATCACAAAGTTCCAGGCCGCACCATGCCATAATCCCGAAATCAGAAAAACGATCCAGAGATTCAAGAAAAGCCTTGAGCGGTTACTGACCCTGCTTCCTCCCAGCGGAACGTAAAGATAGTCTTTCATCCACCTGCCCAGGGTCATGTGCCAGCGGCGCCAGAATTCCGTAATGCTACCTGAAATGTAAGGGTTGTTGAAGTTTTCGGGAAACCTGAAACCGAGCATTTTTCCGATCCCGATTGCCATATCCGAATAACCTGAAAAATCATAGAAAATCTGAAATGAATAGGCCACCACCCCCAGCCAGGCAGTCATGGTTGGAAGGCCTTCCGGGTCAAGCGAAAAAATCCGATCAACTTCGGCCCCAAGAACGTTGGCAATCAGCACTTTTTTTGACAATCCCAGAACAAACCTCATAAAACCCAGCATCCGGTTGTCAGCGGTCATTTGTTCGGATCGGTCGACCAGCTGATCTGCGATTTCATGGTATCTCACAATCGGACCGGCGATCAGTTGTGGGAACAGCAGAATGTAGAGAGCATAATCCCTCGCGCTCCGCAACGGGGGATGCATGCCCCTGTACACATCAACACTGTAGCTGATTTTCTGAAAGGTGAAAAATGAGATTCCTATGGGCAGAGCGATTCTTATCCAGTGAACCTCACCGGATCCCATCTCCCTGAGGAGAAGATTCAGGTTATCTACAAAGAAGTTGGCATACTTGAAATACAGCAGCAATCCAACGTTTAGTATGACCGAAGCCATCAGGAGCCGGTTTCTGACCTTTCCGGTGGATTCAGACATCGACCTCACGATCCGGAAATCGAGCAAAACAGAACCCAGTACTATAAAGATGAACCAGGGTCCTCCCCACATGTAAAACAGTATGCTTGCCGCCAGGGCAACACTGTTTTTTGCCTGAGGTCTGGCCAGGTAATAGCAGAGCAGGAAAACCGGAAGAAAAAGAAGCAGGAAAAGACTGCTGCTGAAGACCATGCCTGTATGGGAGCTTAAAAAAACGGCCGCTCCCGGAGGAGCGACCGTAAGAATGTACTGCTACTTCAGGTGTTTTGAAACGAAATCATCAAGAATGCCGGAAAGATCCGGTTTCCCGATTTCCTGCAGATCATAATAAACCCTGGTGGATGGTTTGTTAATCCTGATGATCCTGTTCAGATCTATCGGAGTACCGATCACAACGGAATCACAATCCGTATTCTCGATGGTGGTTTCCAGATCCTTAAGTTGTTGCGCGCTATAGCCCATTGCCGGCAGAAGGGTGCCAATGTATGGATATATGCGGAAAGTTTCTGAAAGCTTTCCAACCGTGTATGGCCTGGGATCTACCAGGGCTGAAGCTCCGTATTTCCGGGCGGCCACCACTCCGGCTCCAATCTTCATCTCTCCATGAGTCAGGGTTGGTCCATCCTCAACCACCAAAACACGCTTGCCCCTGATTACTTCCGGTTTGTCAACAGAAATGGGAGAGGCACCGTCAACCACAATGGCACCGGGATTCACCAGCTCAATGCTTTCGCGGACCTTCTGAACCCCTTCTGGGGAGGCAGTGTCCATTTTATTAATTACTACAACGTCGGCCATCCTGAGATTTACCTCGCCCGGATAATAGCTCAACTCATGCCCGGGCCGGTGGGGATCAGCCACGGTGATGGTTAGATCGGGTTTGAAAAACGAAAAATCATTGTTGCCACCGTCCCACAGAATGATGTCACAACCATCGGGATCCTTTTCAGCATCCCTGAGAATGGCCTCATAATCAACACCGGCGTAAATCACATTGCCCCTGACAATATGTGGCTCATACTCCTCCATCTCCTCTACAGTACACTTGTATTTTTCAAGATCACTCAGGGCTGCGTAACGCTGTACTTTTTGTGCCACCAGGTCGCCGTATGGCATGGGATGCCTAACCGCAACCACCTTAAGGCCTTTCTGCATGAGCAACTCAACCACCCTTCTAGAGGTCTGACTCTTACCGCAGCCTGTTCGGGTTGCCACAACCGCAATAACGGGACGGGTACTCTTAAGCATCGTATGCCTGGGCCCCAGCAATCCGAAGCTGGCCCCTGCTGCATTGACCAGTGAACTGAGGTTCATGACCCGATCATAGGGAACATCACTATATGAAAAAACACAACTGTCGACCTGATGCTTCCTGATCAGGTGGGGCAACTCCTCTTCAGCATAAATGGGAATCCCCTCAGGGTACAAATCCCCGGCCAGTTGCGGAGGATATCTTCTCCCGTCAATATCAGGAATTTGGGCAGCCGTGAAGGCTACCACCTCATACTCATCGTTACCCCGGTAGTAGGTGTTGAAATTGTGAAAATCCCGCCCAGCAGCGCCGATGATGATAACTCTTTTTTTTGCCATAATGCCTCCTTATGATAGCTTTTATGTTTTATCTGGTAAAAGTAGGCTTTTAAAACAAAACACTTTATGACTTTGGTCTTGTTTCAACCTACCACTTCTGACCGGTACGTATCCAGTCGGATGAAGATAAAAAGCATGACCGTAAAACCCCAAAGAGAGGATCCCCCATAGCTGAAAAATGGAAGCGGAATGCCTACTACAGGCATCATCCCGATTGTCATACCGATGTTGATCAGATAGTGAAAGAAGAGCACCGAAATCAATCCGTAGCCGAAAACCCTTGAGAACTTTGAGCGCTGCCTTTCGGC
>CAYGOU010000043.1:0-6163 GCA_964351455.1 uncultured Porphyromonadaceae bacterium | reverse complement strand
CAATCCGGAAAACAATCCTATTACCACCAGGCTTCCGATGAATCCCCATTCCTCCCCCACGGTACAAAAAATAAAATCTGTGCTTTGCTCAGGAACAAACTTGAATCGCGTCTGGGTTCCGTTCAGAAAACCTTTTCCAAGAAAACCTCCCGATCCGATGGCAATCTTCGACTGGTTCAGGTTGTATCCCGCACCAAGGGGATCATGATCAATCCCCAGCATCTGGGTAATTCTCGACTGCTGATGCGGTCCGAGGATCTCATGAAAAACCACATCAACCGAAAAAATTAGTACCATGATGCCCGCCCAGGCAAAAACCAGGAGGTACAGCTGACGAATCCTGTTCCAGGAGATAAGCACGAGCCAAACTACAAAGCTGACCAAAGCAGGAATAAACGCAAGGGCCAGTTCACCCGGTCCCGTCTCCCTGGAGCTTTGTATCAGAATCAGCAGGCCATTGGCAGCCAGGTAAACGACAAGACCCCACACAAAATACCTGAAGTTCTGCTCGTAGAACCAGGTGAAAAGCAAAGCCAGCACAGTGACCGTTGGAAGGAGGATTTTCAGCGGTATAATAAGGGTAAAAAAGAAAATTACTGCGGCTAGTCCGCCAAAAATGAGAACAACTCCTGACAATCCCTCCCTGAACATAACCAGTACAAATGCCAGAAACACCAGCGCCGTGCCCGTATCGTTCTGCAAAAGAATGATGACCATCGGCACACCGATGAACATGGCCAGCATGAAAAGGTTACCGGCTCGATGTACCTGGAAATTGAAACGTGAAATCAGTTTCGAAATGGCCAGGGCCGTCCCTATCTTCATCAGCTCGGCTGGCTGAAGGCTAATCGGACCAAAATAGAGCCATGATTTTGCACCGTTTACTTCCCGACCCACGAACAGCACCAGCAACAGCAAAGCCAGCGTAAGCCCGAAAAGTATATAAGCGAAGAACCCCCAGAACTTGCCGTCTATGATCATAACCAGGGTGGCAAGAACCAGCGCCGTCAGGATGAAATAGAATTGTTTGCTGTAGCGGCTGCTGAATGAAAAGAGGGAGCTGTCAGAGGTATCATCATAGGTGGCAGAGAAGATATTCAACCAACCAAACCCAATCATCGCGAGAAACAGAAAGACGGTGAGCCAGTCAATTCTTGCCAGGGTATTTCGGGATTCGTTCTGCATCAGTATTGTTTGTATTCCAGCACCATACGCTCTTTCTCCAGCTGCTTTATTTCACCCTTAAGGTACTTCTCGATCATAAGACTGCAAATGATGGCAGACCACAATCCGCCTGCTCCGGCATTCTCTACATAAACAGCCAGGGCAATTTTGGGTTGATCCATCGGGGCAAAGGCAAAAAAACCAGAATGATCCTCACCATGAACATTCTGCACGGTTCCGGTTTTTCCGCAAACTACCACTTCCGGCACCCTTGCTCTTGATCCGGTACCTCCGGCTCCGTAAACCACCTGGTACATCCCTTCAACGGCCACATCAAAATAACGTTGATCAACATCAGGACTTCTCCTGATGCGGTATTCCTCCGGGGCAAGTCCATTGTCAGCCACCGACTTGACCAGATGAGGAAGGTAATAATAACCCCGGTTGGCAAAAATGGCGGCCAGGTTTGCAATCTGGATCGGAACGGTCTCAACTTCACCCTGCCCGTTGCAATTTGAATAGATGGTGCTGAAGGCCCATCGGTTGTTTCCATACCACTTGTCATAGAACTCCGGACCGGGAATAAAGCCAGGTTTAATACCCGGAAGGTCAGCCGGCAACACCTGTCCCAACCCGAAACTCATCACCTTCTGTTGCCATGCCTGGAGCCCCAGTTCACTGTCAACAAATATGTTCCGGGACTGGCCCTGTTGAATGATCCTCCTGTAAACCTGAAAAAAATAGGGATTGCATGAATACTGGATGGCCTCAACGACATTGTGCGCTGTAGGATGGTTATGACACCCGATCAGGGAGGTATTGCAATCAAAACTGCTGTTTTCGTGAATCACGCCCATCTCGAGTCCGACCAGGGCCTGAACAATTTTGAAGATGGATCCCGGAGCGTATCTCGACATGGTTGCACGGTTAAAAAGGGGATTCAGGCTGTCGTTCAGCAAAGCTGAGTATGTCTTGGATCGTGACCTGCCCACCAATTCATTGGGATCAAAAGCAGGACTGGAGATCAAGGCAAGGATTTCGCCGCTCGAGGGTTCAATGGCCACAATGCTACCGGTTTTACCCTGCATAAGCAACTCACCGTACGACTGAAGATCGGCTTCCAGCGTTGACACCAGGTTTAATCCCGGTTGTGGAAGAGTGTCATAACGGCCATCCTCATAACTTCCTTGAACCCTGCTGTAAACATCCACCATCAAATACCGCACCCCTTTCTGCCCGCGCAGCTCCCCTTCATACTGCTGCTCGAGCCCGGATTTTCCGATGTAATCCCCTAAACCATAATAAGAATCACTCCGGATATCATCCTGATTAACCTCCCCGGTAAAGCCCAGTACGTGGGCAGCTGTTGAAAAGGGATACTTCCGCTGGGTAAGGGTTTGGAAATAAAATCCAGGATACCGGTAGAGTTTTTCCTGAAAAAGTGAATAGAGCTCAACAGGTACCTGTCTGACCACCGGTGAAGGCTTAAACCTTGAATACCTATTGGCAGCCGCCATGGATGCTTCAAATTCATTCCGGTCAATCTCCAGGGTCCTGCAAAGATCCATGGTGTCAAAATCGCTTACCTGCCTGGGGACGACCATCAGATCATACACCGCCTCATTATAAACCAAAACCTTACCATGGCGGTCGGTAATCAAACCTCTGCCCGGGTAGTTGATCACACGCTGCCTGCTGTTGTTGTCTGCCGATAGCTTATAAGAGGTATTTACAACCTGCAGAAAAAAGAGCCTGAAAAGGTAAACCAGTCCTGCCAAGAGAATGATTCCTCCAATTACGAGCCTCCGGTTGACAAATTTGTTCTGCATTAACTTTTACTTCGGACCAGAAGGCCTGATGGCTTCCCAGATCATGATAAGGATTCCTGTAAAAAAGGTACTCAGTATGGTACGGAGGAGTACCCTAAAGATTTGCCTGAAGCTGAACTCCTCAATTATAAACAATACCAAATGATGGAGGCCAACCATAATCATTACATATCCTGCAAAGAGCAGCCAGCCCAGGTGGTCAGCACCCGGTATGTACCTTGAGTCTCTCTCTTCACGTGAACCGATCCAGTTGAGAACATAAGGCCGCATGAAGGCGACAAAAACTGTAGCAGCCGCATGAATGCCAAGACTTGATCCCTGACCTGAGATCCCCTGTGGAAATAGGTCGATGCCCAGTCCAAGGAAAAAAGCCAGAATCAGAACCGCCCATCCCGGTGTATCAAAAGGCAGTACCAGTATGAACCAGACATATACGTAGGGATTAACATAGCCACTGAATTGCAGGTTATTCAAAATGAGCACCTGCACCAAAACCACCAGAATAAAGCGGAGGGAATACCGTGAAAGCGCTCTATTCATCTGTCAGTTGTTCTAGGGTTTTAACTTCCTGCTGGTGAAAGTGCCGAACTATGTAAACATGATTTAGTTTTTTCATGTCCTGACTGAGCGAAAGCCTGATATTATAAAAACTGCCTGAAGGCGTGAGGTCGATGGTTTCAACAGTCCCGACCATCTCTCCCTCCGGGAAAATGGCAGAAAATCCGCTTGTGACAACCGTATCTCCCTGGTTAACTGGAGCATGCGAAGGTATCTCAACAAGCATTGCCTTCTGGTAGGAGCCGCCATTCCACTGAAGGGAGCCAAAAAAATCAGACCGAAGCATTTTAACACTTGCCCTGAATTCTGGGTTCAAAACCGAAACCACCGTACAGTATCTTGCTGAAACATTTCTGACTACCCCTGCAATCCCGTCCGGACCGATCACCGCCATGTCAGCCTTAACTCCATGTTGAGAGCCCTTGTTAAGGGTTAGGTAGTTGAATGCCTTATTCACAGAATGGTTGATCACACGGGCGGCAATCAGATCATAATCAAGAGAATCAACCCTGGCAGCAGGCATGCTGGTTACCTTTGACGGGTCTTCATATTGATCAAGACGGTATTTTAGTCTTGCGTTTTCAAAGATTAGCCGGTCATTCTCACCGCGTATACCAGCAAAACTGCCAAGGCGGTTAACAGTGCCATAGATGGCAGCATGAAAGCCCTCAAACAGTTGAAATGATCTGCTGTTGGGAAGGGGATTGACTCTCAGCACCAGGCTAAGTGCGATCACCTCCAGAATGACAAAGGTTATCTGAAAATTGTATTTCAGGAGCAGTCGCAGCAGGTTCTGCATGGCTCAATCTAACGCATCAGAAACGGAAAACGGTTGATATTCTTTAGTGCAATTCCAGCCCCGCGGGCAACAGCGTGGAGCGGATCATCAGCAACATGGAAAGGTATGTTAACCTTGTCGGACAAGCGCTTATCGAGCCCCCTTAGCAATGCCCCCCCCCCGCACAGATAGATCCCGTTGTTAACTACATCGGCATACAATTCAGGAGGTGTGCGCTCCAGAATGCTTAATATGGCAGTCTCAACTTTTGAAAGCGATTTTTCAAGGGCATGGGCGACCTCAGAATATGAAACCGGAACCTCAATGGGCAGATAGGTCATCTGATTCGGACCCCTGACAACATATTCCTTTGGCGGGTTTGCTAACTCTGGAAGAGCTGCACCGACATTAATTTTGATGTCCTCGGCGGTTTTCTCACCCACTTTTATGTTGTGCTGATGTCTCATATAGGTCTGAATATCTGCGGTGAACTCGTCTCCGGCAATACGAAGCGATTCGTTGCAGACAATGCCTCCAAGGGCAATAACGGCGATCTCGGTGGTACCCCCTCCTATGTCGACAATCATGTTGCCCTCAGGAGCCTCGACATCAAGTCCGATGCCCAGGGCACCTGCCATCGGTTCGTAGATCATATAGACTTCTCGGGCACCGGCGTGCTCTGCCGAGTCCCTCACCGCCCGGATCTCAACCTCTGTGCTGCCAGAAGGAATACTGATCACCATCCTCAAAGACTGTGAAACAAAGCGGTTCTTGAGGTTGATCATTTTGATCAGTCCCCTGATCATCAGTTCAGCAGCGTTAAAATCAGCAATCACCCCGTCACGCAGCGGACGAATCACCTTTATATTATCGTGGGTTTTGCCGTGCATCTGCCGAGCCTTCTCCCCAAGCGAGAATAGCTTTCCGGTGGCCACATCTACAGCAACAATCGAGGGTTCATCCACCACAATCTTATCCTCATGGATAATGATGGTGTTGGCTGTCCCCAGATCAATGGCAATCTCCTGCGTCAAAAAAGAAAACAAACCCATATTATCCCCCCTTAATGTTTAAAATGGCGAATCCCGGTAAATACCATCGGCAAGCCGTGTTCATTGCAGTAATCGATGCTGTCATGATCCCGCACCGAGCCTCCTGGCTGAATAACAGCAGAGATTCCGGCCCGGTGGGCAATCTCAACACTGTCGGCAAACGGAAAAAAAGCATCCGAAGCCATAACTGCCCCCTTCAGGCTGAATCCGAACCTTCCGGCCTTTTCAATGGCCTGGTTAAGTGCATCAACTCTTGAGGTTTGTCCCGTTCCGCTTGCCAGCAACTGCTTGTCGCGGACCAGTACGATAGCATTCGATTTGGTGTGTTTAACCAGCACATTGGCAAAAAGAAGATCCTGCTTTTGTGAATCAGAAGGATGCTGGCTGGTAACCACGCGAAGGTCGAGGTCAGATTCACTCCTTTGGTCCATCTCCTGCCACAACACCCCATTCAGGATCGAACGAAACTGTTCCTCCGGAAGCCTTGCATCCTTTCTAATGAGGATGATCCTGTTCTTCTTCTGCATCAGCACATCCAGAGCCATAGGCTCGTAAGCAGGAGCAATCAGAATCTCATAAAAGATCTCATTGATGGCCAGGGCGGTCTCTTCATCTATCTTTTTATTGGTGACCAATATCCCTCCGAAGGCCGATAGGGGATCTGCAGCCAGGGCATCCCTCCATGCCAGGTGAAGTACTGGCCGGGATGCCAGACCACAGGCATTGTTATGCTTGAGGATGGCAAAGGTGGTATCCTTGAATTCATCGATCAGGCGAATAGC
>CAYGOU010000042.1:14124-15108 GCA_964351455.1 uncultured Porphyromonadaceae bacterium | reverse complement strand
ATCTAACACAACAACCAATTTGAGGTTCAGAACAGTACTGCTGGCAATCTCCATCTCGACGGCAATTGCATTCAATCCGGCACAGGCTCAAAATGAAAATCAGATATGGTATTTCGGAGAAAAAGCAGGACTTAGCTTTGCCAGGCACCATCCCCTTCCATTGGCTGACGGTCAAATAAACAGTCAGGGAAGCACAGTTTCCGTCAGCGATCAGAACGGGAACCTGCAGTTTTATTCGGATGGGGTCTCTATCTGGGCAGCGGATCACACACTCGTAAATCCGGGACAACCTCTAGACGGAGATCCCCTATCTGCTAATCCGGTAACCGCCGTGCCCAATCCGGTCAATCCTGATCAGTACTACCTCTTCACCATGCAGAGGGTACCACACCCGGACGAAGACTATCGGGGAGGCAACTACTACCTGATAACCAAGCAGGAAAACGGCAAATGGCAGGTAACCTACAATCATCGTGATGAGAACCAGAACCAAGGACTCTTTTTCAAGCCCACTGAAAAACTTCTCTTCATTCCGTTTGAGAAAGTACTGAATGATGAACTGACCATTCGTGCTTTCTGGGTCATCTGGCATGAGTTCAATTCTGACCGTTTCGGAATCGCAGTGCTTGATACCATCTTACACGAAACAATTTACCAGCCGATCGGAACCGAACACAAAAACGGGGATGACGATGACGGACAAAACCTGGGCGGCTCAGGGACCATCAGGGCCAGCATAAATGGAGAAAGGATCGCGCTTGCAATTACAGGTCAAAAGTGCTTTGAGACATTTCGCTTCAACAAGGCAACGGGTCAGCTCAGCGGCAAGATTAATCTTCCGGCCTTCAACGGAGATAAGGACCTGGCCGTATCGGATGCCTGCGCTGTTGAATTTTCACCCAGAGGCAACTGGCTTTATGGTGCTGCTTTTTCTCCCGGAATTCTTTATAACTAATCCCGGAAAATATACCATTAAAGCTAAAC
>CAYGOU010000042.1:0-14114 GCA_964351455.1 uncultured Porphyromonadaceae bacterium | reverse complement strand
CTTACAGTCCAATTATACACAGGCTCATATCCGGGATAAAGCAATAATGTTCATATATCCGGAATATAACTTCGGAGTAATGCAACTGGCCCCCAATGGGAAAATCTATTTTGCCATTCAGTCCCAAAACTTCATCGGAGTCATTAATACTCCCGACAGACCGGGATTTGATCAATTTATTGATTTTCATCATTATGGAGCCCGGTTGATTGACAACAACGAGATTGTTCCTGTGGGGGGCAACAGCCAGTTGGGGCTGCCGCTTCCGGTGGCCGGGTCCCTGGTCCTCGAGGAGTTCTATTTCATGAAAACCTGCCAGGGAGAGACCACACGGATTTATCTCTCAAATCTACAGCGATTTGGGTCAGTTAAAGTGTTAACAGTCAAGAACCTGGAAGAGGGATTCACCGAAAGCCGGACCTTCTCGCAGATGGATGAAATCTATTATACCTTTCCGATCCCTGGTCAATATGAGGTGACGATTAGAGGAAACCAGTATTCAGCAACCCGGTTGGTTGAGATTCATCCCAGACATACGGTACAGCTCCTTGACTCCAGTATAGTTCCGCTTTGTGATGGTGCAGAGATCAAACTCGATGCCGGTCCTGCAGCCTTCTATGAATGGGAAGACCACAGCCTGAACATGAGGGTCAGGTATGTCACTCATAACCCTGAGCTTTTACTATCTGAATTCAAGGTCACCGTCACCAATTATTTCAATTGCACGGCAACCGACATCGTCACCATCGAAAAAAGGCAACCTCCAAAACTAGACTTTGCCACCACCCCTGAACTCTGCGGAAACGGTGGCGGTGAAGCCAGGGTCATCATTCCTGAAGGACATGCAATTACCGACTATAGCTTCACATGGCCCGACTCGCTGAATACGGAGGGGCCGGTAGCATCAGGACTTGCGGCCGGAACCTATTTGTGCAATATTTACTTTATACCCACCCGCTGCCTCATTGATCATGAATTTATCATTGAGGGACTGGGGGGTTATGAAAGGATGGATGCCTCAAAAGATGCCATCTGTCCGGGTGAGGAGGTCACACTCACCCTTTCGGGCGCCAGCCGTTATGAATGGATCGTTCCGGCAGGGGCCAGTGGTGAAACAATAACCGTAAAACCTGGTGAGACAACTACCTATCAGGCCAGGGCCGTCACCGAGATTGAAAACCAAAGTTGCGAAAAACTGATCGTAAAGCTCATCACGGTTCACGAAACCAATGCGCCCGAACTGGGCGACGATCTGACCGGTTGTGAGGGAGACACCCTGGACATTTCAGCTCCTGATGGCTACGAGCTCTATGACTGGAGCAACGGAATGAGCGGGAACACTATTCTTGTAACCGAATCCCATCAGCAGCTTACCCTTACGGTAACCGACCAGCATGGATGCACCACATCAGACCATCTTAGCGTAACCTTTTTTGATGCTCCGGAGGTTCAACTCGGAGATGACATTACCGAATGTACCAACCAGCCAATCTCCCTTTCAGGAGGTACAGGAGATCATTATTTATGGAACAACGGACACACCGGACAGTTTCTGGATGTCACCGAATCGGGATCCTACTGGATCGAGATCACTAAAGATGGATGCCCCGCCAGAGATACCGTCGAGGTAAAAATCTACAATCCCGACCTTCTTTCGATCCAGAACATCCTCACCAGGGATGTTTCATGCTTCGGACAAGCTGATGGATCGATCCGGATGGAGGCCGTCGGTGAAGGAACCGAATACCGCTTTTCAATCGATGGGGGAGATACCTTCTTCGACAACGAAGGGTTTTTTGAAGGACTCATGGCGGGCGACAACTTCAGGCTGGCGGTTCAGGAGGATGCCTCCTGCATACATCTGCACCCCGATCCGGTGGCCATCGTTCAGCCTGATTCAGTTTCCTTCCGCAGGAGAATGGTACCACCCGATTGCCTTGATTGCGAGAACGGTTCAATTGAAATAACCCGGATTGAAGGGGGCACCCCGCCCTACTCATTACGTTGGCTCAGTGGTGAAAATGGCGAGTTCTTCGCTGAAGACCAGATGCTGATCGAACGACTAAGAATGGGACTGGCATATACCCTCATCATCACAGATGACCATGGGTGTTCAGCGGGTGAACGCTTCCTCTTCGACTTCAACTACACCATTCCGAATGCCTTCACCCCTAATGGGGATGAAATCAACGACAGGTGGATCATTCAGCTCTTAAAGTATTATCCTGATGCCATGGTCAAGGTTTTCAATACCTCCGGTCATACCGTTTATGAGAAAACTTCATCCGCCTATGAGAATCCATGGGACGGGACCGTTGAGGGTGGAAATCCTGCCCCACTAGGCACCTACTATTACATCATCATTCTTGAACCACTCGAAAACCCGGCAAACCGGCTGACCGGCCACCTAACCCTTTTGAGATGAGCTTTTTATGAAAACTATTCATCACACCTTACTTGTTTTAGGCTCCGCTCTGGGTTTTGTGTTCCTAAGTCCTGCCATCCTTGCGCAGACCCCATATCTGGCAAACCAGATCACCCTGAACCCTTTCAACACCAATCCAGCGGCTGCCGGAATTTACCGCTATGTTCCCATTCAGATGACCGTCCGGCAGCAATGGCTGGGAATGAACGCCGCACCATCGGTCAGGGCCGTATCAATGCATGCAAACCTTAAGGCAGCCGGAAGAACCTATAATCCTGCAGGATTCCTGAACAAAGGGAAGCATTCGTTCGGGAAGGTTGGTGTCGGAGGGGGTGTGTTCAATTTTTCGCATGGAAGCATTTCGCAGACAGGACTGCACCTGGATTACGCCTATCACATCTTTCTGGGAAGGGGCCGCCTCTCACTGGGACTGGCTCCGATGTACCACCAGTTCCGGATCGATAAATCGAAATTTATTATGCCTGATGGCGATGATTATGACCCGGTCATACACGATGATCCGGTTGAGAGCCTGCACTTCTTTGACGCCAATGTTGGTGCGCATTATTACAGTGACCTGCTTTTTGCCGGAATCTCCATCATCCAGATGTTTAACTCCCGGGCCATGTTCGGAACCATGAGCTATGAACGTTTAGACGATCCCAATCAGAATCCTTACCTGGCGAGGTGTTTTTACGCTTATGCAGGACTGACCATGGTTGCAGGAGATTGGCTTGGAATAGAACCCACGCTGATGGCCAGTTACAATCAGGCAGGGAAACCGGGACTGCAGGCGGGTCTGCAGGTCAGAATTGCAGAAATCGTGGAGGCCGGCGTAGTTTATGTAGTTGGTGAAAGTCTTGGCTTTACGGCAGGAACCACCTTCAACCTGATTCAGTTAAAATACCTGTTTCAGACTCCTCTTGGAGATGCCAGAAACGCACCATTCAACACCCACCAGCTCATGGCTGGATATCTCCTGCAACAAAGCTGGTAGCATCCGGGTCAGCGGATCTGTGATGATCACTCAAGGTAAAGGGGATTTATCGAAGGAAAGGCAGCTCCCATTTCTTCTTGCCATTCATGAAGCATGACTGACATCTGATCCACCCGATCGCGCTGTTCATCAGCCAGGTTGCGTAATTCCCCGGGGTCATCCATCAAATCGTACAACTCAGCGGATTTAACACCGGCAACCAGCGAATCTCCGTCAACCACATGACCAAAAAACTCAATCAGTTTATATCGCCCAAGAATGATTGCGGCCCCCGGTGTACCCCCCTGGTTTCCCCAGTGGGGGTAATGGAAAAACAGCGGCCGATCAGAATGGGCGGCGGATTTCTGTCTGCGTGACATCAATGATACCATACTGATTCCATCCGCATGCTGCTCAGGTTTGAAATCCAGTCCTGCCATTTCAAGCATGGTAGGATAAAAGTCGGTGCTGATCACCGGGTGGTCACACTCCTTAACGGAACTGTGCTTTCCATGCCATTTTATCAGCATGGGCTCACGAATTCCACCCTCGTACAACCAGCCTTTCCCCGCCCTAAGCGGGAGATTGCTGGTGGGATGTCCTTCAGAGGTCGATAACCCCCCATTGTCTGACATGAAAACCACGACCGTGTTTTGGTCAAGTCCGTTTGCTTTAAGATAATCCAGCACCTTTCCAACCGCCAGATCCATCGATTCAACCATGCCTGCATAGACCGCATGGTTCTGAACCATACGCACCTTGCGCTCGCCCTCAACCCCCCACTCATCCGGAAGAGCATTCCGGGCCTTCTCCCGGTATTTGTCCTCAAGATCCTTCCGGGTCATCAACGGGGTATGAACAGAATAAAACGACAAAAAGGCAAACCAGGATTGATCCTTGTGATCTGCGATAAAACGCACCGTTTCATATGCCAGCCGGTCAGGCAGGTGTTCACCGTCGGGTCCGTCGGTGAGCCGGGGATTTCCATAGGGTGAAAAATAGCGGTTGCCTCCATAGGGCCCGCCCCGCTCAATACCACCCTGGTTGACATCAAACCCCTGATCCTCGGGCCAATATCCCTCCGGACCCAAATGCCATTTGCCTGCAAAAAAGGTGGCATAGCCCGCCTCTTTGAAAGCTTTAGCAACCGTTACCTCTTCCAATGGAAGTTTTTCAACATAAGGAGCAGGCAACAAAGGGAGCTCAGCAAACCGCGGATGAGGGTTCTCAAGGATTCTCCCCGGCTGGGGTGCCCCAAAATAATCGGTGGTATGAAGCCGGGCCGGATACTTACCGGTCATAATGCTTGCCCGCGTTGGACTACAGACTGGACAGGCAGCATAAGCCCTGGTAAACCGGATGCTTTCCGTTGCAAGTCTGTCGAGATTGGGTGTTTCATAAAAACAATCCGGATTGTTGAAACCAACATCCATATAACCCAGGTCATCCACCAAAATGAAAAGGAAGTTTGGCTTCTCTGCAACCGGTGACTGACATGAAACCAGTCCCCCGGCACCGGTAAGAAGTAAAAACGAACTCCGGAAAGGAAAGAGAAATGGGCTTTTCATGTATAAACTCATGTTTCAGATCAAAAATAACAACCATTGAGTTTTAAACCCTATTTTTAATGTAAACAAAACGGTCTGTTTTTGGTTATTTCGTAGATAACTTAAAAGGTTCATGTTTACCCTTTCGTCCAGATCAAATCCCGAATCGGCTGGCTTTATTGAAAACCTTGCAGCGGGTGCTGCCAGAATGCAAAAGCATTACGGCATACTTAAGCAGGTTACCGACAGGCAGGATGATACCTATGTAAAAAGACACCTTGAACGGGGACGTCTGCTCGTGCGTGAGCGAATCGATCTCCTGACTGACCCCGGCACCCCTTTTCTGGAACTATCCTCGCTGGCCGCTTATGACCAGTACCAGAACGCCTTTCCGGGCGCAGGACTGGTTACCGGAATCGGGCTGATTACAGGTAAGCTTGCCATGATCATTGCCAACGATTCAACCGTTAAGGGGGGCACCTATGTCAGGGAGACCATAAAGAAGCATCTCAGGGCACTTGAAATTGCCTTTGAGAACAGACTGCCGGTTGTTTACCTGGTTGATTCAGGGGGTATATTCCTGCCTGAGCAGTCGCAGGTCTTTGCCGACAAGGAGCATTTCGGCCGGATCTTCTACTGGCAGGCCAGGCTCTCAGCGGCTGAGATCCCCCAGGTGGCAGCCGTTATGGGCCCCTGCACTGCAGGGGGAGCCTACATTCCGGCCATGAGCGATGAAACCATCATGGTCAGAAACCAAGCCACCATTTTTCTTGCGGGTCCGCCCCTTGTAAAAGCCGCCACCGGAGAGGAGATCACCGCCGAAGAACTTGGGGGAGCCGAGGTGCACACTTCAATTTCAGGGGTGGCTGACCACCTGGCAGAAGACGACCGGCATGCCCTAAAGATCATCCGCAATATTTTTGAATCCATTAAGTCAAACCTGAGTAATCCCGGGGTCACTGATTACAGCGAACCACTTTTCGATATCCATGACATACAGGGACTGATATCTGCAGATGGCAAAAACCAGATTGATCCCTATGAATTGCTGACCAGGCTGCTCGATGGAAGTGAATTCCATGAGTTTAAATCCAATTACGCGAAAACACTGGTAACCGGATTTGGCCGCATCATGGGTCACCCGGTTGGGATCCTGGCCAACAATGGTATACTCTTCTCAGAATCTGCACTCAAAGGGACTCATTTCATAGAAATCTGCAATCAGCGCAAAATCCCGCTGCTTTTCCTGCATAACATCACCGGATTCATGGTTGGCAAGGATTACGAACATGGCGGAATAGCCAAGGATGGTGCCAAAATGGTGAATGCCGTAGCAAATAGCACGGTACCCAAGATCACCCTGATCACGGGTGGATCGTATGGTGCCGGAAACTATGCCATGGCCGGCCGGGCATACCAGCCCCGCTTTCTCTTCACATGGCCCAATTCGAGAATCTCAGTCATGGGAGGTGAACAGGCTTCGCATGTGATTAAAACCGTATCGGGAAAGGACAATGGAAAAGAATCCGGGGATAAGAATCCACTGCTTGAACAGTATCATCTTGAAAGCTCTGTATATTTCGGAACTTCAAGGCTGTGGGATGATGGCATCATCGATCCGGCAGACTCAAGGAGGGTTCTGGGCCTGACCCTGTCGGTTGTTTCGGGAGGCCATGTTCCACTTTACAAACCCGGTATTTACAGGATGTAAGATGACAATTCTATGACAGAGCCCTCAGACACCCTACCCTTCCAAACAATACGGTTCAGCCTTGATAAGGGGCTGGCAACCATTGAACTGATGCGCCCGGAGGTAAGGAACGCCTTTAACCCCACTATGATAAAGGAGATCCGTCGGGCTGCAAAGCTGGCAGCAGCAGACCGGTATTGCCGCCTGCTGGTCATTCGCGGGAACGAAAAGTTTTTTTGCAGTGGCGCCGACCTCAACTGGATGTCAGAAACCGGATTGATGGATGAAACTGCGAACCGGAAAGCCAGTGAATCAATTGCATCGTTGTACCAATCCATTCAACAAATAGACCTGCCTGTCTTAACCATTGCCAGCGGTGCCGTTTTCGGCGGTGCACTCGGCTTTCTATCCACCTCAGACTGGGTACTTGCTACTCCGGATGCACGTTTCTGCTTTTCTGAAGTTAAGCTCGGAATAGTCCCGGCCATCATCATGCCCCATGTCATGAGGCGGATGAACCGCACCCTGGCCATGCAGAAAATGATGACCGGGGAGGTTTTTGACGTAGCCGAAGGAATCCGGACCGGCCTGGTTGATCGCATCGTTAAATTTGATCAAATGGAGCAGGAGATCGGAAAACTGATGAGCCTCCTGAATGAAGCATCACCGATGGCTGTGAGGGAAGTGAAGCAACTTGAGAAAAGGATTTCAGGGAAAACCCCTAAGAAAAGCCGTTCAATTGCCATTGACACCCTATCTGAACTCAAGGGATCGCCGGAAGGAAAATATGGGATGAAGGCCTTTCTCAAAAAAGAAAAGCCCGATTGGTCACTTTAGTTTTATGGAAACGAAAAAAATTCGCAAAATACTGATTGCCAACAGGGGCGAAATCGCAGCCAGGGTTTTGAGGGCAGCCAGCGAGTTGCAGATTCCTGCCGCGGTAGTTTATGCCGGCGATGATACCCATCATGCCTACCTGAAAGATGGAACCGAGAAACACCGCCTTGAAGGGACCAGGCTGGCTGAAACTTTTCTGAATCACAAGCAGATCATCCAAACGGCCATCGCATGCGGTGCCGACGCCATACATCCGGGTTATGGCTTTCTTTCAGAGGATCCCCTGTTTGCCACAATGTGCAGGGATCATGGCATCACCTGGATCGGTCCCTCTCCTGAATCCATGCTAATCATGGCCAGCAAGTCGCAAAGCCGTCAGGAGGCAATTAAAGCCGGAGTTCCGGTGTTGAAGGCCTGGGCTGGCTCACGTGAGCAGCTGCTTGATCAGGCAGGTGCTTTTGAGTACCCGGTACTCATCAAGGCTGCCGCCGGCGGGGGTGGCAGGGGCATGAGAATCATACGGAGCCTCGATCAATTCGCCTCCCAGATTGACCCTGCAATGCGCGAAGCAGAACTCTTCTTTGGAAACCCTGAGATCTTTGTTGAACAATATATAGAACCGGCCCGGCATATTGAAGTCCAGATTCTGGGCGATCACCACGGCAATGTAATCCACCTGCTTGAGCGGGAATGCACCATTCAAAGAAGGTATCAGAAAATCCTGGAGGAGTGCCCCTCCCCAACGCTCACCGATGAAGAGAGAGCGCTGATAACCGGCTACGCCCTGGCACTGGCCAGACAAACCGGTTACAACAATGCCGGTACCGCTGAATTCCTAATGGGTCCCTGCGGAGCCTTCTATTTCATCGAAATGAATGCCCGTATACAGGTTGAACACCCGGTTACCGAAATGGTCACCGGAATCGACCTGGTCAAAGAACAGATCAGAATAGCAATGGGAATGCCCCTTGTGATCACCCAGGACTCCGTTAAAATACAAAAGCACGCCATCGAATGCAGGATCATTGCCGAAGATCCGCAACTTGACTTCATGCCAAGTCCAGGCACAATCCACCGTTTTGAACCGCCTCAATCCGAAGGTACGAGAACCGATCATGCCCTCACCAATGGTGCAGAGATAACCACCCATTACGATCCGATGGTTGCCAAGCTGATCGTTTCAGCTGGCACCAGAATGGAGGCGATTGAAAAGCTTCGTCAGGGACTTGCTGACATGGTGCTTCACGGGATAACCACCAACCGTGAATTTCAGATGATCATGACCGGCGAAGCCGACTTCAGAGAGAACCGGTTTCACACCCATTTTATCCGTGAACATGGCCAGGAATGGTCACGAAAACTCAAACAGTTTAAATCAGACCCCGAACAGATCCGCAGGGTGGCCATTGGCATGATCGCATCCAGACTGATTCCGCAAAAGGGGGGAAATCCCTGGCTTACAATCGGGTCATGGAGGCACCTGAAGAGCTTCAGGATCATGGTCGACCAACTGCCAATAAACCTGAGCTGGGAACCGCACGGACCAAAATCCTTTTTGATAAAAATTGAGAACAAGAGTATCCTGATCACTCAGCCATCAAGAAGAGATTCTCTTTTAACCCTGCTGGCCGACGGAAATCCTGAATCCTATTCCATTACCGATCTGCCCGACGGATCATCGGTCATAACCTGCCGCGGATATGATCATCAGGTCGCTCCGGAGTACCTCCTGCGGCAGTTGACCCATCAATCCACAGGAGGAAACGGACAGGCAGCCAAAAATGGTTCGAGCCGCATCGTGGCTCCCCTGCCGGGTAAAATCCTGAAATTGCTGGTTGAGCCGGGATCAAAAATCAGAAAAGGGGAGTCGGTTGTGATCATCGAATCGATGAAAACCGAAAACCAGGTGCTGGCTCCCGGCGATATGACCATACAGAATATCCTGGTCTCGGTCGGACAGGACGTGAAACTGAATGAATCACTCATCACAGCAGAATTTAACTGACAACCAATATGAACTATACCTTTTATCACCCTGCCCTCAAACCTGAACATGAAGCCTGGAGGCTCAGGATCCGGGAGTTCTCTGAAACCGAGATCCGTCCTGTTGCCAGACATCTTGATCAGACAAACAGCTTCTCGGTTGAACTCACCCGAAAGATGGGCGCACTGGGACTCCTTGGCATCACCATTCCTCAAAAATACGGAGGGCTCGGACTTGATACACTGTCATACATCATTGCAGTTGAGGAAATTGCACGAATCGATGGTTCTCAGGCTGCGACAATAGCCGCTCACAATTCACTCGGTATCGCACCCATCTACAAATATGGCAACGAGGAGCAGCGGACCCGTTACCTCCCTATGCTGACCAGTGGCGAATACGTCTGGGGATTTGGCCTCACCGAAGCAAACGCTGGGTCTGATGCCAACAATACCCTTACCGAAGCAGTGCCCGATGGAGAAACCTGGATCATAAACGGTTCAAAAATCTTTATCACCAACAGCTCCTCTCCAATGTCTGCAGGTGTAACCATCCAGGCCTTCACAGGAGAAATGAACGGAAAAAAGGAGCTCACCGCATTCCTGCTCGACAGCAACACTCCCGGATACCATCGTGAAGCCATCACCGGCAAACTGATGTGGCGGGCAGCGGATACAGGCAAACTCACCTTCAAGAACTGCAGGGTTCCGGAGGCAAACCTCCTCGGAAAGCCGGGTGAGGGCAGCAAAATGATGCTCGAAACGCTCGACTCCGGTAGGTTGTCGATTGCGGCTATGGGACTCGGACTTGCTCAGGGAGCTTTTGAGATGGCCTTTGATTATGCCCACCGAAGGGTTCAGTTTGGCAGAACCATTTCAAAATTCCAGATCAACTCCTTTAAACTTGCCGACATGGCCCTGAAGGCCGAGCATGCCCGCAGTTTTCTTTACACAGCCTGTTGGAGAAAGGATCAGGGACTGCCATTCGGCAAAGAGGCTGCCATGGCAAAGCTCTATTGCTCTGAAATTGCCAGGGAAGTAGCGGATGAAGCGGTGCAGATCCATGGGGCATACGGACTGACCCAGGACCTTGACATGGAGCGTTTTTACAGGGATCAGCGTATCCTTCAGGTTGGCGAAGGAACCTCCGAAATCCTCCGCCTTGTCATTGGCCGTCACCTCGGAATAAAATAGGCATCTAAAGATCTTTCAATATGTCAGCCGACAGAAAAAAAGCCCACATCGACCTGGCTCTTCAATCCCAAACCGGATTGAGTGAGAAGGACCAGCGGTTCAACTATGAACCCCTCTTGTCAGCCCATCCGGGAGGAGCCCTGAAACCCTTTGAATTTCTGGGTAAAACCATGAGGGCCCCAGTGTGGGTTTCGAGTATGACCGGAGGCACCGAGGCGGCGGTTGTCATCAACCGAAACCTGGCAAGGGCCTGCCAGGAGTTTGGACTGGGCATGGGATTGGGGTCGTGCCGCATCCTCCTCGAAGAAAACAAGCACCCCGACCATTTTTTCCTAAAAGAATACATCGGGAATGAAGTTCCCTTTTACGCCAACCTGGGCATCGCCCAGATTGAACAGGCCCTGACCCGAAAAAGCGTAGACAAGATTCTTGAAATGATTAACCGGATACAGGCCGACGGGCTGATCATCCACATCAACCCACTTCAGGAGTGGCTTCAGCCTGAGGGTGAAATCATCAAAAGGCCCCCTATCGAAGTGATTGCCGAATTCATCAGCCAGGTCAACCTCCGCGTCGTGGTCAAGGAGGTTGGTCAGGGTATGGGCCCTGAAAGCCTGAGGCAACTGATGGCCTTGCCCCTGCAGGCGGTCGATTTCGGAGCCTTTGGGGGTACCAACTTCGCCAAGCTTGAACTGCACAGGAACACGCCCGTTCAGCAGCAAATGTTTGAGCCCATCTCCCATGTGGGTAACGATGCCTATGAGATGCTCGAAACCATCAACCAGACCGTTGCCCGAAATCCCGCAGTTGCAACCCGTGAAATCATCATTTCAGGAGGAATTAAAACCTTTCTTGACGGATACTACTTCATCCGGAAAAGCAGCCTTCCCGCCATCTATGGTCAGGCCAGCTCCTTCCTGAAGTTCGCCCGCGATGATTATGATACCCTCAGGGAATATGTGCAGTACCAGCTGAAGGGACTTGAGATGGCTTACGCCTATCTCACCCTGAAGGAGAATCCTTCATGATATGCCTGCGTTTCCAGGTTTTTCGAAACTGACCCCGGGCGAGAAAATTCAGCTTTTGCTTGATAGTGGCAGCCTGGATGAAGCCGCAGCAGAAATCCTGCTCAGGTTCACCCATACCGATCCCGGGATCCGCAGTCTGGTTGAGCAGATGACAGAAAACGTCATAACATCCTTTCACCTTCCCTTCAGCGTAATTCCCAATGTCACCATCAACGGAAAAACCGGCTTTGTTCCGATGGTGATTGAGGAGAGCTCCGTGGTAGCAGCGGCTGCGTGGAGTTCAAAATTCTGGTCAGGACAGGGAGGATTCAGGTGCCGCGTCATTTCAGACATCAAAATCGGACAGATCCATTTCATCTGGAGGGGAGATCCAGGCGAATTGCGCCCCCTGTTTCCTCAGATATTCGGGCTCCTTAAAGAAGAGACCCGTCACCTGACCCGTAATATGGAGCAGCGGGGTGGCGGTATAAGCGGTTTCGAATGGATCGACTTCAGCGACAGGCTGCCTGGATTTTTCCAGATAAGAGTCTCCTTCAGAACCGCAGATTCGATGGGCGCCAACTTCATCAACTCGTGCCTCGAGGAGATGTCTCAGGTCTTGAACTCCTTTATATTCAAACAATTCGGATCCGACGCACCGTATGAACCGGTCATGTCGATCCTATCAAACTATACCCCCGACTGCCTCGTTGAATGCTCCGTCTCTTGCAAAACCGAAGCCTTTGCCGACATCCGGGGGGCCGCCTCAGGCACCGATTTTGCCCGGCGCTTCAAAACCGCCGTTGACATTGCCATCCTGGATCCCTACCGGGCAGTAACCCACAACAAGGGAATATTCAACGGCATTGATGCGGTGGTGCTTGCAACTGCCAACGATTTCAGAGCGGTTGAAGCCTGCGGACATGCCTGGGCAGCCCGGAGCGGAAGCTATTCAAGCCTCACCCTTGCAGAAATCTCAGACGACACTTTCGATTACATGCTGACCCTTCCGCTGGCCCTCGGAACGGTAGGCGGACTCACCTCCACCCATCCCCTCGCAAGAATCGCTCTGCAGATCATGAACAACCCCTCTGCAACAGAATTGATGCAGATTGCCGCAGCCGTCGGAATGGCAAACAATTTCTCAGCCATTAAGGCCTTGATTACCTCCGGGATACAGGAGGGACACATGCGCATGCACCTGCCCAAAATCCTCGAACAACTCCATGCCACGGAAGCCGAAAGCGCCTCTGTCAGAGAGCACTTCAGGGATAAAACGGTCGGATACAGGGCGGTGGCCGATTTCATTGAACAAATCAGAAAAAAAGATCAACCCTCCTGACTTGACATATCACGCCAACGGAAAACTGCTGCTAACGGGTGAGTATGCCGTCGTTGACGGTGCTGAGGCCATTGCCTTACCCCTCAACAAAGGGCAGGATTTATCGGTTAGATTCGATCCTCATCGAAAACCAGAAATCCTTTGGAGCGCTTCCGATCCGTCGGGTACCTGGCTTGAAATAACCCTACCCCTGCCAGAAGAATCAGGTCAGATTCCGCTACCCGCGAATCCTCTGGCTGAAGCATTGGTCAATTATCTCAACAGCTGCCGAAAGTTAAATCCAAAGTTTCTTCCCACTACCGGCACATGGAATGTTGAAACCCGACTTTCATTCAACCGGCACTACGGATGGGGTTCAAGCTCAACGCTGATCAGTCTCCTCGCCCAATGGTCAGGGGTCAGTCCCTTTGAGGTCATGTTGATCAACCACCCCGATGCCTCCGGTTATGACATAGCTGCGGCAACCAGCAAAGGTCCCTTTCTCTACAAGAAGGAGCCAGGCGGCCCGAAGATCACTCCCCTGAAGCCTAATTATCCATTCAGCGATCATCTCATGCTGGTTTACCTGGGAGTCAAGAAATCCTCCTCCGAGGCCATGAAAACCTACCGCCTGCAGAACACGAACCGGTACTGGCATATTGACAGGATATCCGAACTGAGCAGGGAATTGGCCGAAACCTCTGAGCTCTTAGAATTTTGCAGTTTGCTCGGGGAGCATGAACAAATCATCTCACAACTCATCGGCACTCCCCCCGTTAAAAGCAGCCATTTTCATGATTTCAAAGGTGTGGTGAAATCGCTGGGTGCCTGGGGAGGAGATTTCATCCTGGCAGCATCGGAAATGGCCGCACCTGAAATCATTGATTATTTCGCGAAGAAAGGACTGGGTACCTGCTTCAAATGGAGCGACCTGGTACTCATGCACAAAAACCAAGAAACAGAGAGTTCCTTATGAAATCCGGAGTCACCTGCTGGCAAAGTCCCGCAAACATTGCACTGGTAAAGTACTGGGGCAAGCGCGAACCGCAGCTTCCCACGAACCCCTCCCTGAGCATCACCCTCTCACAGTCGGTGTCTCAAACCACTGTGAAATTCTGGGAGAATATAAACAGG
>CAYGOU010000041.1:0-15196 GCA_964351455.1 uncultured Porphyromonadaceae bacterium | reverse complement strand
GTGGTACCGGGGGCCCCGGTGGGGGTCCTGGCGGGGGTGGTGAAATAAAGGACCAATACCATTACGAGGTCATACACGATGATGGTACCGATGACGTTGCCATCAGCCTGGCCAATGCCGAACAGGGTTGGAATTCTATCGGTTCGTTCTATTTTTCGGCCGACTCCGTTAAGGTAAGGCTTAACAACCTAAACAGCGGACGACTGGTGGTTGCCGATGCGGTAAAATGGGTCAGAAAGCAATAATAAATAAGCATATCAGAACCATTTAAATATGAAAAAAGCACTGTTATTTATCGGATTGATCGGTGGATTGGCAGGATTCTGGCAGGTAAACGGGCAGCAAATATTGCGACTTCAGGATGCTCTTTATGTAGCCAGTGAGAACAGTCCCCAAATAATTCAGGTCAAGTTGAACCTTGAAAGGGTCAAACATCTTCTGAATGCCCAGGAGGCCTCGCTCAAGTCAAATTTCAGGTTTACCCTGAACCCACTTAGTTATACCCATGACAGGGCCTTCAATGAGTTTTATAACAGATGGAATACCCAGGAAAATCTCAAAAGCTCAGGGGCATTCACGGTATCCCAGCCCATACCCTTGACGGATGGTTCCATATCCCTTACCAACCGGTTTGCGTTTCAAAATTCGTACAGCGAATTCCGGGATGAGGAGCTCAATTCTTTTACCAATAACCTCTATCTGCAGTTCGATCAACCCCTCTTCACCTACAACAGAACCAAGCTGGCCATGAAGGAACTGGAACTTGACTTTGAGAACACGCAACTGAATTACAACATCCAGATGCTGAATCTCGAACGTCAGGTTGCCACCAGCTTTTACCAGGTCTATCAGCAGCAGATGCGTGTTGAGATTGCATCCGAGGAGTATCAGAACCAGCTGGCCAGTTTTGAAATCATCCGGTACAAGGTTGAAGGCGGGCTTTCGGCGCTCGAAGAGCTTTATCAGGCTGAACTTAACGTTGCCTCAGGAAAATCTTCATGGGAAAATGCCAAGGTGTCGCTGGATGACCGGAAAGACCAGTTCAAAGTGCTCATCGGTATCGGGATTTCTGAGGATATCGGGGTACTTGCCGAACCCGTGGTGGATTCGATCCCGGTTGACCTCGACACCTCGATCCGATATGGTCTTGAGAATCGCATGGAACTTAGGCAGAACGCCATCAATATCCAAAATGCCCAGTTTGACCTGATCAAAACCAAAGCATTTAATGAATTTAACGGTAATCTTTCGGTTCAGGTCGGACTTTTCGGAGATAATGAAAACCTTGCAAAACTGTATAGCAGTCCTACCGACAATGAAACCATAATTTTCACCCTAACCATTCCGATTTTTGACTGGGGTCAGCGGAAATCGCGCATCAGCGCCGCTGAGACCAGCATACAGAGCCAGGAACTCAACCTGGAGAATGAGAAGAATGATATAGTGCTGAACATCAGACAGACCTACCGAAACCTTCAGAACCTGCTCAACCAGATCAGCATTGCTGAACAAAGTGTCAGGAATGCACAGCTGACCTATGAAATCAATCTCGAAAGGTATAAGAACGGCGACCTGACCGGAATGGATCTTAACCTGTTTCAAAACCAGCTGTCGAGCAAAAAGATGGATCTGACCAATGCCCAGATCAATTATAAACTTGAATTGTTAAACCTGAAAATCCAGACCCTTTATGACTGGGAACTCAACCAGTCAATAGTTCCGGAAGCCTTTAAAAAGTAGATCAAAATGAAATCACCAAAGTTCGTATCGGTAATTTTCTGGCTTTTAGCTGCCGGAATTTTTGTGTTGCCAGGTTGTCGAAATCAGCAGACTGACACTGAGGTAGATGTGGCTGTGCCTGTTTCGGTTAAGGATGTCAGACCGGGTTCTATTGAAGAGTATATCGAGACCAATGGCACGGTCTATCCAACACGGGAAGTTGAAATTACTACAGAGATGACCGGGAAGTATTACCTGCAGAAGAATCCCAGAACCGGGCAGGTATGGAAACTCGGAGACCGCATCAGCGAAGGTGATGTCATTGCCAGGATCGAGGATGAGGAGTATGTGAACAGCATTCAGATGGATGCCCGGAAGCTCAACCTCGATATTTCAAAGAATGAATTTGAAAAGATGAAGGTGATGCATGAAAAGGGAGGAGCAACCGATCGTGAATTGATCAATGCCGAGCAGTCGTGGATCACCGCCAGATACACCTACGACAACTCTATTCTGCAGACAGCAAAGATGACCATCAAAGCTCCTTTTGACGGGGTGGTGGTCGATCTTCCCTACCTGACTCCGGGGAACCGGGTCAATACCAATACGGTGGTATGCAAGATCATGGACTACCGGTTGTTGTATATGGAGTTTCAATTGCCGGAGAAAAATCTTTCAAAAATCACCGTTGCCCAGCAGGTCAGGATTCTGAACTATGCCCTGCCGGATGATACCCTGTATGGATTCATAGGTCAGCTATCACCGGTCATTAATCCTGACACACGCAATTTTAAGGGTGTTCTGACCATCCAGAATCAGGATCTAAAGCTCAGGCCAGGAAGCTATGTCAAGGCTGAGATTATTACGAGCAGGAGGGACAGCACCATCGTTATTCCGAAAAACATCATCCTGTCAAGGCAGCGTGGGAAAACGGTTTACGTAATTGACCTTAATACGGCCATGGAGAGGGTCATTCAAACGGGACTTGAAAATCCGGCTTTTGTTGAGGTTCTCAGTGGACTGGAGTTGAACGACCGGGTGGTGACAGAAGGTTTTGAAACCTTAAGCAACCGCTCTAAAGTTAAGATTCTTCAATAATGGGATAACCCAATCCGATCATGAAGAAATTAACAGAATTCGCTATCAGGTATCCGGTTACAGTGACCATGCTTATCCTGGCCATTGTTTTGATGGGATTTATCTCCTTTGGAAAACTGGGTACCGACCTTTTCCCAAATCTGAACAATCCAAGAATCTATGTTGAGATTCAATCCGGTGAGAGACCGCCGGAAGAGATTGAAAAGCTTTTCGTGGATCCGATTGAGTCGGTATGCATCCGGCAAAAGGATGTAACCGGAGTATCCTCGGTTACGCGGGTTGGAATGGCCCAGATAACGGTGGATTATTCATGGAAAAAGGATATGGACCAGGCCTTTCTCGAATTGCAGAAGGCTTTGGGTTCATTCGGTCAGGGTTCAGGAATTGATGAGATTCAGATCACCCAACATGATCCTAATGAATCGCCTGTCATGCTCATTGCAATGCAGCATGACAACATCCACGACATGAATGAGTTGCGGCTGGTTGGAGAGAATTATATCCGGAATGAACTGGTCAGGCTTGAAGGGGTGGCTGATGTTCAGCTCGAAGGGCAAGAGCAGAAAGAGGTTTTAATTGAGACCAATACCTACCTGCTGAACGCGTTTGGCATTACCACCAGCGAGATTACCTCCCAGATACAGAACTACAACCGGAACGTTTCAGGCGGATCCATAGTCGAGATGGGCACTCAGTATGTTATCAAGGGGGTCAGTATTTTTGAAAAAATCGACGATATCCGGAATCTGATAGTGGGCTTCAGAACCCAGACCAATTCCGATGGTTCGACCCAAAGGGTTCCGGTTTTCATGAGGGAAGTGGCTACCGTAACGCTCGCAACCAAGGATCCGGTCAACATCGTAAGGTTCAACGGAGAACGGGCAATAGGACTGGCCATCTACAAGGAGCCAAAATTCAACACGGTACAGGCGGTAGAGCAGCTTGATGAGGCCTTTGTCAACATCACCCGCGCACTTCCGGGTTACCGTTTCCAAGTCATACAAAATCAGGGCGAATATATTGCATCTTCAATCGGAGAGGTTCAGCAAACCGCCCTGATAGGCATTCTGTTTGCAATTTTTGTTTTATTCCTCTTTCTGAGAAGGTTGGGTACGACGTTGATTGCCAGCCTGGCAATTCCGATATCAATCATTGCCACCTTCAATCTGATGTATTTTAACGGATTAAGTATAAACATCATGACCCTGGGCGGACTTGCTCTGGGGGCGGGAATGCTGGTTGACAATGCAATAGTTGTTATGGAAAACATTTTCCGTAACATGCAGGCTGGAATGACGGTAAAGGATGCTGCCATTGAAGGAACCTCAGAGGTAGGCGGTGCCATTGTAGCCTCGACCCTGACAACCATAGTTGTTTTTCTTCCCATCGTATATCTGCATGGGGCCTCCGGTGAGTTATTCAAAGATCAGGCATGGACGGTCGCCTTCTCATTGATCAGTTCGCTGGTGGTTGCACTGCTGGTGATCCCGATGCTTTTCAGCCGTTTTATTAAGCCCGCAAGAAAAAGTGACCGGGTGAAAGCCATTGGTTTTAAATGGTATCCCGTATTGCTTGACAAGTTTCTGAAATTCCGCTGGGGGATCATCCTGCTTGCGGTGCTTTTAATTGGTGGCGCTGCCCTGTTGCTTCAGAGGGTTGGGAGTGAATTCATGCCCAAGGCAGAGGCCAGGGAGTTTTCAATGGAGGTTAAGCTGCCCGAGGGAACCCAGCTGCAGCGCACCGAGCAGGCGGTGAAGACCCTCGAAAAGATGATCCGCGATTTGATGGGCTCGGATCTGGCTACCCTATATACCCGGGTGGGCCCGTCAACGGCTTCATCAACCCAGAAATCGGTCTTTGAAAATGAAAACACTGCTTCCATTAAGGTAATGCTTTCGCCGGAAAGCAGCCGCAGTGCCACCGGGGTTATTAGTCACCTCGGGACCATGTTTGCACAGATGGCCGACGTTGAAGTGATTTTCATTCAGGATGAAACAGCCCTCCAGGCAACCATGGGAACGGATAAGGCTCCGGTCATGGTGGAGGTGGTGGGTGAGGATTTGGACGAAGTAGAAAAGATTTCATCCATGGTGCAGAATATCATGCAGCAGGATGAGGATCTTTTCAATGTTGAAACCTCTATTCAGCCTGGCGCTCCTGAAGTGGAGGTGGTAATCGATCGCTACCGGGCAGGGGTTTTTAACATGACGGTTGATCAGATCTCAAGTCAGGTTAATCAGGTTCTTGCTGGTGTCTCAGCCGGCGAGTTTGATTACGAAGGGGAGATGACTGACATCCGGATCAAGCTGCCGGATATTGAGGTGAGACAACTTGAGGATATCGAATTGCGTTCAGGAAACAGCCAGCTGAGGTTGGCCGATGTGGCCAGCATTAGAAAGGTGACTGCCCCAAAAGAGATTCTCAGAACAGATCAAAACCGTGTGGCCCAGTTGTCTGCCCAGCTTAGGGGAGATAAAGCTTTCGACAAGGTGATCCGTGAACTGGACATAGAGCTTGGTGCAATTCCTCTTTTGCCGGGATATCAAATCAGGCAGGCCGGTGAGGAGCAACAGCGTCGGGAGTCAATGAAAAGTTTAGGCTTTGCACTCATACTATCATTGGTATTGGTGTATATGGTTCTCGCCGCCCAGTTTGAATCACTCATACATCCCTTTACGATCATTCTTACGGTACCGCTGGCTGCTGTTGGAACCATACTGCTCTTCTTCATACTGGGACGCTCATTTGATATGATGGCCATTATTGGCCTGATTATGCTGGCGGGAATTGCAGTCAACAACTCAATCATCCTGGTTGACCGAATCAACCATATCCGGCAGGAGGGAGCAGGCAGGCGAGAGGCCATTCTTATGGCAGGACAGCAGAGGATCAGGCCGATCCTGATGACCAGTCTTACCACCATTCTGGCACTTCTGCCTTTGACACTCGGCTTTGGAGAGAGTGCCTCGCTCAGGGCCCCGATGGCCCTGGCAGTTATCGGGGGACTGGTCACCAGCACGCTGCTCACGCTGATTGTGATTCCCTGTGTATATGATTTGTTGGACAGACTGAAGGTTTGGTTGATTCCGGCCCGGCCGGACCAGGATTAAAGGAGGTTTGGGATGGGAATGATCATCACAAGAAAGACACTGATCGGTATGATCTTCATAGGACTGACCCTTCTGGGTTATGTCTCTTACAAGCAATTATCGGTCGAACTGGTTCCCAATGCCGAAACCCCATACCTGGTTATCCAGGTGAGTACCTCCCTCGAAGTTGACCCGGGCTACATGGAAAAGCAGGGGATCATTCCGATAGAGGGTGCAGTCGGTGGACTTGAAGGCATTGAAGAGATCAACTCCACGGCCTCCCAGCGTCGTGGAGTGGTTTACGTATCCTATCGCCCCGATGTCGACATGAAGATGGCGGAACTGAAGTTACAGGAACGGATCAACGAGATATCTGAGAACCTTCCTGATGAATTTACGGTTACCGTCATGAAGGTCGACATTCAAGAGGCCATAAGCCAGGTCATGGCCCTTGAGGTTAGGGGCACCGGTGGCGTTAACCGCGTCAGGGAGATCACCGACCGTAGGATTCTCAATCGCCTCGAGAACATAGACGGCATTGCCGCGGTCGAAGTTTTTGGGGGACAGGAGAAGACGGTTGAAATAACACTGGATGAACAGGCTTGTGAAGCCTTGGGCATCACCCCATTTCAGATACGCAGCGCCCTGGCAAGGGGAGCTCTCGACCGTCAGTGGGTGGGGACAGCCTATGAAAGCAACAGACGCTATTTTGTGCATCTGCTGGCTGAATTTGATCAGATCAAAGATCTCGAAAGCGTAGTCATCAGGGAGAATGGCACCATCTTGCTCAGGGATGTGGCCACAGTATACTTCGGGGTGAAGGAACAGACCACCTATTCGAGGGTTAATGGCATGGAATCAGTGACCCTGAACATGGTTGCTGATTCACAGGTCAACATGATAGATCTTTCTCACGAGGTTAAAAAGGTCGTTGAGGTCCTTAATCAGGAACTTGGACCCCTGGAAATTGAACTGGTGATCCAGGAAAACATGGCTGAAACCATGGAAAAGAACCTGAACCAGATCATCAATCTGGCCGTAACCGGTGGCGTACTGGCGATTTTCATCCTCTGGATCTTTCTGAAGAACCTGAGACTGGTTCTCTCAATTGCCCTGGCCATACCTATTTCAGTATTTACGGCATTCAACTTCTTCTACGCAGCCGGGATCACCATCAATAGTCTCACGCTAGTCGGAATGGCTCTTGCCATAGGGATGCTGCTTGACAACAGCGTTGTCGTGCTTGAGAATATTTACCGGAATGCCACGAAGGGACTCAGGCCTGCCCAGGCTGTGGTTCAGGGAACCACTGAGGTGTGGCGATCCGTTCTGGCGGCTACCCTGACAACCATAACGGTTTTTCTGCCATTCCTCTTTTCTGACAACTTCCTGGTGAAGGTGCTGGGTAGCAATGTGGGCATATCCATCATCTCAACCCTTCTCGTTTCGCTGCTTGTGGCCTTGCTCCTGATACCCATGCTCACCCATTGGATATTGCTGGCCAAACCAGGCAGCCGGCCGTTGGTATTTGAAAAGATTTCACTCCACAACCGCCTTATCCAGACCTATGTGCTGATTCTGAAAAGCAGCATGCGCAGGCCGGCCTGGACCATCATCGGTGCCCTGGTGCTGTTTTTCGTAACCATCTTTATTGCGCTGGCGGTATCGACCAATACCCTCCAGGAGGTTGAGACCCGCGAGCTAAGGCTTTCTGTTACAATGCCCGAGGGAACAACACTCGAAGCAACCGACGAGATTGTCCGCAACATTGAGTCGCGGATCATGGATATCGAAGAAAAGGAGGACATTTCAACCGAGGTTAGAGAGGCCGAGGCGACCGTAAGAATCAAGCTTCAGGAGGATTATAAGAAAGTAAAGAACCGCCTGCTGCCTGACATCAAGTCCGATATCACTCGCCGCCTGGATGACATTCCTAAGGCAGAAATTGAATTTGAAGAGTTTACAGCCAGTTCAGGCTTTTCCACCGGTGGTGGTGGTGGCGGTGGCGGTGCTCCTTCAACGGGAGGCTTTGAACGTTTCCTGGGAATTGGCGTCCAGCAGGAGCGGGTGGTGATCAAGGGACAGAACTTTGACCTGATGAGGACCGTGGCCGAGGATATCCAGTATTACCTTGAAGACCTGCCAACCGTACAATCTGCCAACGTGAGCGTTCAGAGCAGTCGTCCAGAGGTTCACATGGCCTTCCGCACCCGCGAAATGGCCGAAAGGAATGTGCCGCTCAGTGCAGTCACTTCTGAACTTTCATCCTTTCCAACTGAGTTTTCTTCAGGGGTATCTTTCAAGGAGGGGACCGAAGAATACGACGTCATCCTCAAATATGATATCCCCGAAGAGGAAAGGTACCGTACCATGGATGAACTGCGGTCGATGACCATCCCCTCTGCTGATGGTGGAAGCCACGAAATGCTGAATTTGGCCGATGTCTACTTTGCATTCGGACTGGCCTCCATAAATCGTGTAAACCAGGAGAAGCAGATCCAGGTTACCTACCGTTTCGACAATGAAACAAATGATTCAAAGACCCTTCTTGAATCGGCACGTACTGAGGTTGACAATATGATATCCTCCCTGAAGGTGCCTTCCGGAATAGCTCTGGAGGTTATCCATGAAGAGGATCAGTTCAAGGATTTCTACTTTCTGATTGCAGCCGCCTTTATTCTCATTTACATGATCCTGGGAGCGGTGTTTGAATCCTTCCTGACTCCGGTAGTTCTGATGTTCTCGATTCCCCTGGCTGGGATCGGATCCTTTTTGGCACTTATTTTCACCAAGAACTCCCTGATAAACGCCAATACCCTGACAGGTTTCATCATTCTGCTGGGGGTGGTCGTGAACAACGGGATCATCCTTATTGATTACGCCAATATCCTGAGGAAAAGAGGATACCGAAGATCCAGGGCACTGGTGAATGCCGGCCTGGCCAGGTTGAGACCCATCCTGATCACTGCCGCCACCACCGTGGTTGCAATGATGCCTTTAGCGATGGGAAATTCAGAGTACGTTAGCCTGATAGGTGCTCCGTTTGCAATCACCGTAATCGGGGGCCTCACGCTCAGCACACTGCTGACCCTGGTTTTTATTCCTACCCTCTATTCAGCACTCGAGAACTCGATCGACTGGATCAGGGGACTCAAATGGGGTGTGCAGCTTTCAATGCTGCTGCTGATTGCCGGATTGGGTGCATGGGTCATCCTCACCGTCGATACCTTCATCTGGAAACTGGCTGACATTCTCCTGATCGTGATCGGGGTGCCTGCGTCAACCTGGTTTGTGCTTACCAGTCTTCGCAAGGCCAGTGCCAAAGTGATTCCTGATGGACAACCCATCTTGATCAGGGTTCAGAACCTGGTGAAGATTTACGACTGGGATTCAAAATTCACCCGCGACTGGAAGGGTGGGGAATCGATCCGGAAGCGACTGTTCCTGAACAGGGAATTTAAGAAACTGAAGGATCTGGATTTGTTGGTATGGCAGGTTCCGCTCGTTGGATTCCTGGTCTATTTTGTCTATTTCTATGTCGGCAGTGAATTCTGGAAGTTCCTGCTCTCTCTGGGAGTCTATTTCGGAATCATCATGCTTTGCCAGCCCATCAGCGCCTACCTGAGCCACAAGGCTCATGGCGCCGGCAGACGCTGGCTCGATAAGCTGGCCAGAGTAGGTCCGCAGGTAATCCTTTGGGGATTCCCGCTTGTGAACCTGATCATCATGCATGCAACCTGGAAGAACCTGGCCCTTGAAATCATCATCGGGTTCTTATGGTTCCTGGCCCTCGTTGTCTATGTCACCTCCAACCGGCTGACTCGCGAAAAAGTCAACGTTAACAGAATCACCGGACGCTTCAGCAGGATCAGAAGAAGTTGGTACCGTATGGTGCTCTCGATTCCCGTCATCGGGAAGAAACGCAAACCCTTCAAAGCACTTGGGGGTGTGTCAATGGATATCGGATCCGGGATGTTTGGTTTGCTGGGCCCGAACGGAGCCGGAAAAACTACCCTGATGAGAATTATTTGCGGTATTCTGGATCAAAGCTACGGCAAGATCTGGGTAAGCGGCGTGGATACCCAGGAAAAGAGAGAAGAATTGCAGGGACTGATCGGATACCTGCCTCAGGAGTTTGGGATGTACGAGAATATGACGGCCGGAGAATACCTCAATTATCAGGGTATGCTGAAAGGACTCAAGGATCACCGCACGCGGCAGGAAAGGGTTGATTATGTTCTGAGTGCGGTACATATGTTCGAAAGCAGAGACCAACGCATCCGGAGTTTCTCTGGAGGAATGAAACAACGCATTGGCATTGCCCAGATTCTGCTGCACCTGCCCAGGATTCTGGTGGTGGACGAACCTACGGCAGGACTAGATCCCCGCGAACGGATCCGCTTCAGGAACCTCCTGGTAGAGCTGTCGCGCGAAAGAGTTGTTATTTTCTCTACTCACATCATCGAGGATATCAGCAGCTCTTGCAACCAGGTGGCTGTCATCGATCGGGGAATGCTAAAATACCTTGGAGTTCCCTCTGATATGGCCCTCACTGCCAGTGGACATGTGTGGCAGGCTGAAGTTGAAGTGGATGCTTTTGAGAAGCTTTCACAACAATATAAAATTGTGCATCACATGCGCGACGGAAGAAAAATAAGGGTCAGGCTTCTCGCAGATGAGCAGCCCATCCCGGAGGCAATTCCGGTTCAGCCCCTTTTGGAGGATGCTTACCTGTGGATGATCAAAAAGGAGATTTAAAACCATGAATGCTGTTAAAATAGTACAACCTCTCCTCTGGATCTGGAAGATGATCCGCTACAACCTGAAGGTGATCTTTGCCGGAAAATTCTTCTGGTTTCTTCTGGCTTCATTGGCCTTCTTTATCGGGGTGACCCTGATCACCCTTTTTTCGGGATCGGCCATCGGCACTGAAGCGGTTTTCAATCTGATCCTTTACCCTGGCCTTCTGCTTATTTTCTATCCAACGGTCTTCGGGATCCAGAATGATGAGGATGCAAGAATCCTTGAAATCCTTTTTGGAATACCCGACTACCGTTACAAAATATGGCTTTTCAGATTGCTGTTAATCTGCCTTCTGGTATTTATCATCCTGTTCATGCTTTCATGGTTCTGCTCCTGGGCAATCTATCCCTTCAAGCCCCTCTTCATGGCCTGGCAACTGATTTTCCCAATCTTTTTTATGGGAACCGTTGCGTTTTTTCTCTCAACCCTGGTTCGCAACGGAATCGGCACGGCAGTGATCATGGTGGTCATCGGGGTCTTTTTCGCCATCATGGGAAGCGCTGTGCAAAACAGCAAATGGAACATCTTTCTCAATCCATTCCGCATGCCTGAAAACATGAGCGAAACAGCCTGGCAGGCCATTGTGCATGACAACCGGATCATT
The DNA here is from genome assembly GCA_964351455.1 of uncultured Porphyromonadaceae bacterium. Taxonomy (GTDB): domain Bacteria; phylum Bacteroidota; class Bacteroidia; order Bacteroidales; family UBA12481; genus JAGHDB01. Next base: position 3,883 of record CAYGOU010000041.1, on the reverse strand, counting down.
CTGTTCGTTGGGATCATCCTTACCCTCCTTGGAGGATTGATGAATCTGCAGAAAAGAGAGAAGTTTATTTAGTTATTGCCAGTCCTGCTATAACGGACCTTGGCGTATACCAGATAAATCGTTCCCATGATGTTCACAAGGTAATTCACCCAAAGCGACCACTGAAACTTGCCGGTTTCAAGGTTTTGCGCGAAGATGTAAATGAAGACCAGGATCACGCCCAGACACCAGTTCAGCAAAAACAGCCAGCTGAAGCTGTGAACGTTGTGGGTTCTCCAGGTTTTTATCACCTGAGGGATGATCCCGATGCTCAGAAGGATGTTGCCGATCCACCCCAGCGTTTCGAAGAATTGCATAGCTGTTATTCTGTGTAATACCTGATCATGTCAATCAGAGTCTTTTCGCAAACAGGGCAAAAGGGATCACTCAGCCAGTTCATCTTGCACTTTTGCTTCGGACTGTAGATACCCGTTGCTGAATAGAGTCCCCCTTCAAAGGCTCCCAGGTGGTTTGCATAAGGCGGAGTGCGTGGAGTGGGCACAGGAGTACCCTTTTCGAGCATTCCCTTCCATTTCTTGCCAAAATCCACCAGTGTGGTTACATTGGGCTGAACCGGCTCATAACGGACATCAATGTAATCGTTATAAGCCACATCGCTTGTGTAGTACTCGTCAGCCAGCCAGGTAAAGGTGTGACCGAACTCGTGGATGAAAACCCCGATCGACTGGGGATTGAAGGCTGTGAAGGTGCCATAATAGTTGTAAACGCCACCGCCACCGTATTTGTCAGAGTTCACCAGAATGATGATGATGTCGTAGGGTGCGTTGGAAGAAACATCCCTTACCGATTTGATGTCATAGGTCATGAGGTAACGCTCGCTGTCAAAAGTGTAAAAATTGGTATTAAGAATGGTCTCTTTCCAAATGCCCTTGCCCGGAATGTCGGTTCCCGAATCCTCGCTTGGGGCCTCTACCAGCCACATGTTGAACCGGTCCTTAAACCTGCTGAAAGGCTCGCAGGCCAGCAGGGCACTCGAAAAATCCCCGACAGCCTCTCTGAAGGATCCCATCTCCTCAGCCGTAAATCCATCAGGAATAAAAACCACATCCACCTTTTTTGAAGGATCCCCTGAGTCGTGTACCATGTATGCCGGATAAGCGGGCGTATCTCCGGTTTTTATGAAGTAGCTTGAGGGATCTATCTCCTGGGTATAAACCTTATTCAGACGGGTTGTACGGTCGCGGCTGTACAATTCAAGAATGATGCGGTTTTTGGGAAAGGGGATGAGTACGGTTTCATAAAAACAGCGTTTAACCTTTTTGGCTTCCTCAGTAGTTTGCCATTCACTGTAGAGGGCAGCATAACCCCTCGAATATATCAGTTTCTTGCTGGCTGCATCCCTGATCTCGATGCGGTATTCTCCCCAGGCGAAAGGATCGATCAGCTTGTCCCGTGGTCCTGACCATTTTCCCTCCTTCAGCATCTGCTCGAAATAAACCACCTCATGGTCAGAGAGGCCACATCGGTTGTAGTCGAAACGCAGGGTCTGGTCGGTAAAAAAATCCTGGTATCTGACCTGGGCAGAAAGACTCAGAACGGGAAACAGGAGGACGAAAATGAATAGTTTTTTCATGATTTGTATTTTCAGGGTATGTAAAGGTAGTTTACATTGTACTTTTGTCAAACATAAAACCGCCTTAATAAGGGTAAACATGATAAGGATAACCGGAGGTAAGCAGCTGACTACGCCCCCCCAGGCGGGTCACAAGGCCAGCATGGCGGCCATCTTGCTGATTGGTCTCCTGTTGCTTCCTTTTGTCCTTCCGGGTTGTAAAACCCTGCAGAAAACCGGTAGGTCACATCCTCCGGTGGTGCTTTACAATCCTGGAAAGACCGTTCTGCACCCCGAATTTGTGGTTTACCATCATACAGACGACGAGAGCACCCTCTATTTCAGGGTGCTGATCAGCGAGATCCTGATGAGCCAGGCCAACCCTGAACTCAAAGAGCGTGGTCAGCTCAGGCTCGCATGGACCCTTTATTCCTCTTTCCAGAACCTTGAAATCACTGCGAGAGATACGGCCGACTTCATCGTATATAAGGAGAGGGCCGGAGAGGCCTTTGTGGGTTCAGTCAAGCTGCCGGCTCGCAACGGACAAACCTATATGCTTGAGCTGATGCTTGAAGATGCCGTAAGAAAGAGCCGGATTCAGCATTTTGTTCTGGTGGATCGGTTTTCGCAGCACCCGCAGCAGGATTTTCTCGTTTTGCAACATCCGGGTAATGTTCCGGGCTTTCAAACATTCTTTTACTCGGATGAGCAGTTCAGGATTATCCAAAGAGCATCCAGGGAGGGGAACATCTATGTTTCGAGGTTTCAGTTGAACCGGACTCTTCCCAGACCGCCATATGATGTTACTGAGTACCAGGATCCAATCCCGGTTCCGGATTCTACCTGGATCGAGACCTGGTCGCACCAGAAATTGTTTGAGCTCCGCAAAGAGGGAGTATATCTCTTTCACCTAAAAGCAGCCCCTGTAGAAGGACTCTGCCTGCTACACATTTCTGACCATTTCCCGCAAATACAACATTCTGATGACCTTCTTCCTCCTCTGCAATATCTGACCACTGAGGATGAATTCCGGATCATGATGGCTCAGGATAATCCCAAAAAGGCTGCGGATGATTTCTGGCTTGAAAAGGGAAAATCATTTGCCAATGCCAGAGATCTCATTCGGGTTTACTACAACCGTGTTCTTTTTGCCAACCATTATTTCACCACATCAAAGGAGGGTTGGCTGAGCGACCGGGGAATGATATATGTGCTTATGGGTCCGCCGGCGGAGGTCATAAGGGCCGAATCCGAGGAGATCTGGGTTTATAACCGGACAGATATCAACCAAAAGTATGCCTTCCGTTTTGTTTTAAGAAACGATCCCTTTACCGGTTTCGATTTCCGACTGAATCGAACCGAAGATCACCGTTCGTTATGGAACCTGGCCATTGCAACCTGGAGGCAGGGAAAAATTTTTAGCTTATAAAACATGGATCAACAGACAATCATCGGGTTACGGCCCTGCCTTGAAGCCATGCGTTCAGGGCGGGATATGGAACGGGTATACCTGCGCAAGGGGCTTCAGGGAGAACTGTACCTGGAGTTGTTTCAATTGATCCGTGAGGGCGGTATCCCATTCCAGTTCGTCCCTCCGGAGAAGTTAAACAGGATTTCAAGGAAGAACCATCAGGGCGTCATCGCCATTACCTCCGTTGTGGGATACCAGCCTGTCGAGGAGGTGGTTACCCGGCTCTTTGAACAGGGACTGGATCCTTTTGTGGTGGTGCTCGACCAGGTTACCGATGTGCGCAACCTGGGCGCAATCGCCCGTTCAGCTGAGGCCTCGGGAGCCCATGTGCTGCTGATACCGGAGAGAGGAAGCGCCCAAATCAATGAGGATGCCATCAAAACCTCAGCCGGTGCCCTAAACCTGATCCAGGTGTGCCGAAGCCGCGACCTCGCCAGAACCATCGGTTTACTGAAAGCAAGCGGGCTTACCATTATTGGAGCTACTGAAAAAGCCGCCGAACCCTATTTTGCTCAGCAAATGAAAGGCCCCGTCGCACTGGTGGTGGGCTCTGAAGAGCACGGTATCTCAGTTGAAATCGCCCGACTCTGCAACCATCTGGTGAAGATACCCATGTATGGTAAGGTAGGTTCGCTGAACGTTTCGGTAGCGGCTGGCATTCTGCTCTTTGAGATCAGCCGGCAACGGAATGGTTAAGGGGTTTCGCTGAACTCGTCGAGTTTACGGTGAACATCCTCCCAGATCTTCATTTTCTCTGCCAGTTCAATGTTGAGCCTTTCATATTCTGCATAAGGATCCTG
>CAYGOU010000040.1:3070-15198 GCA_964351455.1 uncultured Porphyromonadaceae bacterium | reverse complement strand
GGTTCCTGGTTCCCCCTCTCCCCTGGGAGAGGGGGCTAGGGGGTGAGGAGGGGGTGAGGACGTCAAGGGGTTTTAGCCAGAAGCGGCTGATTTCTGATTTGCGGTGCTCCTGCTCCATGATCGTTCGGATGCGTTCAACCATTTCGGGATTTTGGGCTGCGAGGTTGTTCATCTCTTTGGGATCATTTTCGAGATCATAGAGTTCGATCTCCAGATTTCCCTTCTGCATGTTCTTGCGGATCCCTTTCCAGTTTTCGAGTCGCACCGCCTGCTGACCTCCGTACTCGGGAAAACCCCAGTACAGAAAATCATGTTCTTGCTGTTTTCCTTTTCCCAGCAGGGTCGGAACCATGCTGATCCCATCCACCGGAACTTCCGGATCTATGCGGGCGATCTCACAAAAGGTCGGAAAGATGTCGTAAAAAGCCGAAAGGATACCGGTCTCGCTTCCCGCCTCAATCCGGCCGGGCCAGCTGGCGATCATCGGAACCCTGATGCCTCCTTCATGCAGAAAACCTTTTCCATAACCGTGGGCCACCCTGAATTCGCTGGCATTGAACCAGTCGGGATTCGCGCCTCCGGCAAAAGAGGGACCGTTGTCGGATGAGAAGAGGATCAGTGTGTTTTCATATTTACCAAGTTCCTTGAGTTTTTCGATCAGCTGTCCGAGCTGATGATCCATATAGGATACCATGGCTGCGTAGGCTGCCATGGGGTAGCGGTGCGGAAAATATCCCTGCTGTCCGAGGTAGGGCTCCTCCTCCCCGAAGATCTCTACATAACGGTCAACCCACTCCTGCGGTGCCTGCAGGGGTGCATGGGGAATCGGACTGGCAAAGTAGAGGAAGAAGGGATCTTCACCCGAACGCTCGATGAAATCAAGGGCCTCAGTGATCATCCGGTCAGGGGCATACGCCTCCTGGTTGAAGGGTGCATAGCTTGCCGGATCATAGGGGTCAGCCCCCTCCGGGAGTTTGGTGTTTGGCGGAACGAGAGAATTACCCAGAATATCCTTCTCCTGGTTCTTCCAGAGGTGTAATGGGTAGTAAGTGTGGGCCTGCCGCTGACAGTTGTATCCGTAAAAGAGGTCGAAGCCCTGGTTGTTCGGGTCACCTTCACTGCCCGGGGCGCCCAGTCCCCACTTGCCCACGAGTCCGGTGCTGTATCCTGCCTCCCTGAGTCGCTCAGCAATCGTTACGATGCTGTCGGCCAGCGGATATTGGCCTTCAAGACCCGGGTCTTCTGAAGCTCTGGCAAAATTCCACACCTCGCCGCGCTCACCCCACTCGTGATTACCGCGGATATAGGCGTGACCGCTGTGCTGTCCGGTCAGCAGGATGCACCTTGCCGGGGCGCAGACAGCAGATCCTGAATAGTGCTGCGTGAACCGCATGCCCGACTGTGCCAGCCCGTCGATGTTGGGGGTCTGGATCAGGGTTTGTCCGTAGCAGCCTACCTCTCCATATCCCAGGTCATCGGCCAGGAAATAGATGATGTTGGGCTTTGGAGGCTCGGCCGTACCGCATCCGGTCAGTGCAGCAAGGCCGCTCAGGGTGATCAGCAGTGGACTTTTTTTCATGTTTCTATTTTGTGTTGATGAATTCCTGTATGATTTCTGCCGCCATATAGCATCCGAACATTGGGGGCATGTATGAGATGGTGCCGGCGGTAGATTTTTTATTGACTTCACCCTCAACCATCATGATGCTTTCTCTTCTCACCTTCTCGGGCGAAAAAACCACCTTAACCCCCTGATATATTCCCAGTTTGTGAATTCTCTTTCTCAGGATGCTGGCCAGTCTGCAGTTGTATGATTCAGAAAGATCTGAAACCCTGATCATCGATGGATCGGTTTTACCTCCTGCGCCCATCGAGCTGATTACCTTCAGTCCCAACTGGACCGAATGGTATATGAGGAATATTTTCGGTGCGAGGGTATCGATGGCATCCACCACGTAATCATAGGGTGCCTGCCGGAGAATCTCCACCATTCTTTCATCCCTGATGTATTCATCGATGACGGTTACCCGGATATTGGGATTGATGTCGCGCAGCCTCTGCTCCATGAGCTGGGCCTTTGATTTCCCCTCGGCGCTCGCCAGGGCAAGTAGCTGACGGTTGCGGTTTGTGGCCTGCACCCGGTCGCCGTCGATGATGGTAAGGTTGCCGATACCCGCCCTGCCAAGCATCTCGGCAGCATAGGCCCCGACCCCTCCCAGTCCCGCCACCAGGATGTGTTTCGGGTTCAACTGTTCGAGCTTCTCCTCCCCCAGCAGCAGGGCGGTGCGTTGCAGCCATTCAGGATGGGTCATAGGTACCGAAAGCTTTTTCAAAATTATCGGCAAGATAGAATCTGAGTTCGGTCAGGGAGATGTTTCTGAGGCGTGCCGCCTCTTCGTAGAGTTCGCGGATGTCGATATCCGCTTCGTCGGTTTCGAGGAAGATGGCCTCTGTTGGAACCACCTCAAAGGCCCTGCGGGTGCTTTGGCGGTCACTCAGCAGATGGGAGCCGAATGAGAGCAAGAATCCCTGGCTGTAGAGGGTAAGGGCCAGCTCCCGCTTTCCCCTGAACCCATGGATGATCCAGGGAACCTTGGGGTGTGCGATCTTCTTCACGGCCATCAGCTCCTCCCATGACCTGACGCAGTGAATGATCACCGGTTTGTTGACCATGTCGGCGGCCCGGGCCTGGTCAAGAAAGAGTTGCAACTGCAACTCAGGATCCGGTCCCTTCATCCGGTCGAGGCCGATCTCACCGGCCGCCGCTATGGATGGCCGCGACAGCAGCTGCCGGTATAGATCCAAATTGAAATGGATGCCTTCGGAGTGCCAGGGGTGGAGTCCTACGGAGTACATACGCCCGTTTTCCCGCTCATCAAGGGCCTGCTGGTAATAGAGGTTGGTGATTTGCCAGAGATCTGAAGCCACACCGGCCTGCCCGTGATTGTGCAGGTCAATGTAAGGGTTATCCCGGTTCAGGTCATCCATGGATGCTGGTTCAGCGTAGGTTTCCGCGCTAAAGTAAGCTTAAGCGTGTCGATTTGCAACCAAAATCCAGGGGGAATTGCTACACTCTCTTGATATATACCACCTTGTCGTCGCCCATATCGTAAAAATCCTCAAAGCGGCATTTTTCGAGGTAGCTGTTTTTGAGGTAAAAGGTGCGTGTGGGTTCATATTTGGGCAGCGAGGAGGTTTCAACGTATATGGTTTTTCCTCCCTTCAGGCGGATGGCCTCTTCAACAGCGGCCAGCAGTTCACCTCCAATTCCCTGTCCCCTCCAGGCTTCATCGGTTGCGATCCAGTAGAGGTCGTAGCTGACGAGCGTACAGGGAATCAGTCCGTAACATGCATAGGCCACTGTTTTTCCTGATCGCTCGGAAAAGATGAATTCGTACCCGCTGTCGCTGCCTTTATCAAGATGCTCCTGAACCAGTTCAACGGCCACGGCCACCTCATCCGGCCTGAAAAATCCGGTTGACTTCACGATATCTTCAACCCGGTTGGGGTCAGAGGGTACCACGAGCGTTCTGAAATTGGTTTGGGTTTTATCTTTCATGAGGTCTCTTCAATGATGCGCTGTATGACGCGTTTGATTTCGAATCCCGATTCAAGGCAGGCAGCGTAAAACCCCGAATCGGGAGCGATGCAGGGGTTGGCATTGATCTCCAGCACCCAGGGATTGCCAGCCGAGTCGACCCTGAAATCGACCCTTGCGTAACCCCTGAGTTGAAACAGGTGCCAGCATTTCAGGCTGATTTCGTTCATTCCGGCCACGAGCAGGGGGTCTTCATTTTTATCGATAAACTGCCTGACGGTATGGGTATATTCAAAGCTTGATTCGTCCCATTTTGCCTGGTATCCTACAATGGCAGGCTTATCCCGGGGATAATCCTTAAAGAGGATTTCGGCCGGCTTCATAACATCCACCACCCCTTTACCCCCCAGCAGTGAGAGGTTGAATTCGCGTCCGGCAATGAATTCTTCGATGAAGAAACGGTCTCCCCAGCGTTCCCTCAGGGAGTCGAGCCTGTGCGCCTGATCACCCCTGAATACGCTGTCATCGTCAATTCCCACCGAAGCATCTTCGCCTGAAGGCTTGGCGATGTAGGTTTTCGCGGGGTTGAGATTGTGGGCGACCGGGGATTCAAACCAGGCCGGAGTGGGAATGCCGCTGGCGGTCATCCAGGATTTCGACAGGGGTTTGCTGGTGGTCAGAAAGAGCGATTGGGCGGGATTCCCGGTGTATGGGATGCGCATGCTTTCGAGGAGGGAGGGAACCAGGTGTAGCAGACTTCCGTCTCCGCCCAGACTTTCGACCAGATTGACCACGAGCGAGGGTTGCAGTGCCGAAAGCTGATGCTTCAGGCTCTCAAGGTTCAGGTCTGCAAAAATCCTGTCATGACTGATTCCCAACTGGCCGAAGGCCTGTTCAAAGACCTCTGCCTGATGCAGTACATCGGTTTCATCGGGAGCTGCGTTTTCCGGCAGCCGGTTCATCAGGATGATGGCCTTGGTCATGGCTCAGGGTTAAGCTTTTCGGACCTTCTTCAGGGCCGACTTCATGATTCTTGAGATCAGCTCATCGTAAGGGATTCCGTACATTTCGCTGAGCATGGGCAGGTCTGAATGGGTTGGATGGAGTCCGGCGAGCGGATTGATCTCAATGAATTGAGGTGCCCCCCTTGAATCCATCCGGATGTCGATGCGTCCGCCATCCTCGGCTCCCAGTATTTTCCATGCTTCAAGTGCAATGATCTCACATTCTGTGGCTTCAAATCCGGTGGCGGGAGCATAGCTGACCCGGTTTCGCCAGTCCTCCTTGTTGATGTATGAATAGACCCCCGCTTCAGCCTTCTCGTTCAGGATGACCTCCATCACTCCCGTTACCGATGCATCCTGACCCGTTCCGGTGATTCCCACGGTGAACTCGCGACCAGGCAGGTAAACTTCAACCAGCACCGGTTGATGGTAGCGTTCAAGCAGATGACGGGTCTGTTCATGAAGTTCTTCAGGGGTTCTGACCACTGAACGGGGAGTGATTCCTTTCCCGGTTCCCTCTGACACCGGCTTGACAAAAAGCGGATAGGGTAGGTTTACCTGTTTCAGCTGACCGGGAGATGAAATCACCTTGAAGGGGGCGGTTGGAATGCCGGCGTCGCGGATCACCCTTTTGGTGAGACCCTTGTCAAGGGTCAGGGCCAGAACCAGCGGGCCGGAAAACACATAGGGAATTTCAAAAGCATCCAGCAGGGCCGGAACCTGGGCTTCGCGCCCGGTTCCGTGCATGCCTTCGCAGATGTTGAATACCAGATCCCAGCGCTCACCATCGGCCAGTCTTCTGGTAAGCTGCATGATGTTTCCTATTCTTTCGGTTTCATATCCCAGCCGTTCGAGTGCACCTTCGATGCCTTCAATGGTTTCAATAGAGTCAAACTCCGCAGTCTCCTCTTCTGAATATCCCATCCGGAGATAGTCCTCCCGGAGGTCAAAGGTGATTCCGATGGTCATGAAATAAAGGATTAAAGGTAATCGGGGTAGCTGTAGAGTTTTCCCCGGAAATTCCGTAATAATAGATTTCCCTCGTGGTCGCGACCCTCGACATAATCCGGAAGCAGCGGAATCTTGCCGCCACCACCCGGGGCGTCGATCACATAATGCGGAATCGCGTATCCGCTGGTGTGGCCCCTCAGGGCGCGGATCAACTCAAGTCCCTTTTCTACAGGGGTTCTGAAATGAGCCGATCCGGGGATCGGGTCACACTGGTAAAGGTAATAGGGTCTTACCCTGACCTTCAAGAGTTCGTGCACCAGGCGGGTAAAGGTTTCGGCGTTGTCGTTGATTCCCTTGAGCAGGACAGTCTGGCTTCCCAGTGGGATCCCGGCATCGGCAAGCCTGTTGCAGGCCTGCTGCACTTCAGGAGTCATCTCGCCGGGATGGGTGAAATGGATGCTCATGAAGAGGGGATGGTATTTTTTCAGCATGCGGGTGAGGGCCGGGGTGATGCGTTGTGGCAGCACCACCGGGACTTTGGTCCCGATGCGAATGATCTCAACGTGTGGAATGGAGCGCAGGGCTGAGAGCAGGAACTCGATCCGCTGGTCGGACAGGGTGAGCGGATCCCCGCCGGAGAGGATCACATCCCGGATTTCAGTGTGCTCACGAATGTAGGTAAGGGCAACCTCCCATTCCCTGGTGCCCGGTTGAAATCTGTCTTTCTTGGCCACCTTGTGCGAACGGGTGCAGTAGCGGCAATAGGCTGCACAGAACCCGGTGGTGAAAAAGAGCACCCGGTCGGGATAACGATGGATCAGGTTCGGAACAGGACTGGTGTTTTCTTCACTCAGGGGATCCTCTGCCTCGCCCGGCGACTGAATCAGTTCCTGTACCACCGGCACCATGGTGCGACGTATCGGGTCTGAAGGCAACGACCTGAAAATCAGACTGGCATAGTAAGGGGTTATCCTTACCGGCAGGTGCTGATCTCCGGAATGGCTCTCCGCTTCATCAGGGGTCAGCTCCATGATCCTGGCCAGCTGGGCAAAGGAGGTGTAACTGTTTCTGACCTGCCACTGCCAGTTGGTCCAGTCTTTAAAAGTTGCCGACGGGAAAAAGCGATTCATGAAATCGGCAGATTTCTGACTGATGGTAAGGGGAGGAATGGAGGGGGTTCTCTTTAGGGAGTGAACTTCGGGGTTTACCGGTAAGGGTTTACCCGGAGGTTCGAGGCTGGCTGCTTCATCCACAGCGGTGGACTCTGCAACAATCTCTTCTTTTTTCATCTATCAGCTTTGCGCCAAATATCTAACTTGTTGGGGTTTAGTAAGTTGATAATTAAAGAGCCTTTTTGCTAAGAACCATTATTATAATGCGATTTTAGAGATTCTTATAACAAGTGACACCTTTCTGGGACCATTATTTACGAACCACTCTATTAACCTATCATCCTATTATTGGAATTTTATTTAAGACGTATATTCGATTAAAAGTAACGGGCATATCAGCGAGGTTACTGTTATTTGGATAACGGTATTCTGTGGTGTATCATTACGAAGTAAAAACCCGGAACAAACCGGGCCCCGATAACCTAAACACCTGAGCCATGGAATCAAACTTCCTGACCGATGTTTTTTTGCCCCTGTCACTGGGGATCATCATGCTGGGCATGGGACTGGCCCTGACTCCCGGAGATTTCAGGCGCGTGGCGCTCTATCCCAAGGCTGCGGCCATCGGGATCCTGAACCAGATCATTCTGTTGCCGCTGGTAGGTTTTCTGCTACTCTTGGTTTTTCCGATGAGTACGCCTGAACTGGCCGTGGGGATCATGGTTCTGGCTGCCTGTCCGGGTGGACCAACATCCAACCTGATCTCGCACATTTCAAAGGGAGATACGGCGCTCTCAATCTCACTGACAGCCATTTCGAGCATCATTGTGGTTTTCACCATTCCACTGGTGGTGAATTTCTCGCTCCGCCATTTCATGCAGCAGGGAGAATATGTTCCCCTGCCGGTTTTTGACACCATCATTTCAGTGATCATCATTACCCTGGTGCCGGTGGCGATAGGAATGCTGATACGGGCTAAGGCCCCCAAATTTGCCTCGGTCATGGACAAGCCAGTCAAAATTATGTCAGGCATCCTGCTCATCGTGGTGATTCTGGCCGCTGTACTGAACGACAGGGAGATCCTGGTCAGCTCATTTCAGCAGGCCGGTCCCGTTGCCCTGGCCCTGAATGTGGTCATGCTGCTGCTGGGGTTTTTTACTGCCCGCCTCTTTAGGCTCAACCTGGCCCAGCGGATAACTATTTCGATTGAGTCGGGCATACAGAACGGAACCCTTGGAATTGCAATCTGCGCCACCCTTCTGCATAACCCCACCATGACCATCAGTCCCGCTATTTACAGCCTGATCATGTTCATGACGGCTGGCGTGATCATTGCCTGGATGAACCTCGGGGTGAAGAAGAGTGCTGTAATCGCCTGAGAACAAATATCCCGGGTCTCCCGCGGTAATTGATCCGTTTTGGCATGGGATTATCAGCCAGGTTGACTATTTTTCAACCATGGTTCTTCGCACGGCAAAAATCCTGCTTTTGTTGATTCTGGTCTCTTCATGCACCGCCGGTCGCCATACCACAGGTCAGCCGAAACAGGAGCAGAATGGAATTGTTTTTCATGAGTTTATGGCCATGAGCCGGTCGGGTAGCTGCGTGTTGCATGAGTCGGAGAGGATCATCACGCCGGGAAGGGTCAAGGAGGTTTCAGTTGATTCCCGCGTGCTGAACCATCCCGTTGAAGTGATTCTTCTCGATCGCGACGGCCGGAGGCTCACCTCCACCTTCATCGAGCATCCCCTGGTCACGGTATATGAGGTGTTTTCTCCTGAGGGGGAGCTTAGCAAAACCACCCATGTAACCGACAGCGCCTCTTTCTCTCTCAGATATAATCACAATACCCGGATCTCATCGATTCGCTTTTCGTCGGTTTCAGCCGGCAAACTCCCGGTTAATCAAACGGTAAGGATATTAAAATGAAACATTCGCTGTTGATCTCTCTTCTTTTGGCATTCAACCTGGGATTACAGGCACAGAGATTCGAAGTCGATACCCTGATAAAAACCGGTGCGCTTTCTGACCGCATCAACCTGGTCTTTATTGGGGATGGTTACCAGGAGAGCGAGCTTGGCAAATTCATTGAAGATGTGCACTGGATGCTGGATGCAATATTCAAGAAGAACCCCTTTCCTCCTTACCGGGATTATTTCAATGCCTTTGCAATCAAGGTGCCATCGGCAGAAAGTGGGGCCGCCAACCATCCCGACAGTCTGATCAACAATTATTTCGGAAGTACTTTCAATTGGGCTAGCATCTGGCGCCTGGTGGTACCGGCACACTCAAACAAAGTCAGGTCGGTCTTGCGCGACAACTTTCCACAGTACGATCAGGTGTTCATGCTGGTCAACGACAGCCGCTACGGAGGTTCGGGCGGGTGGATCTCGACCAACACAACACATAGTGACGGACCGGAGATCTGCATACATGAGATGGGGCACTCTTTCGCAGGACTGATCGATGAATACTGGGCAGGGGCCCAATATGCCCGCGAGGGGATCAACATGACCAGGGAGGCCGATCCTGCCAAAGTTAAGTGGGCGCGGTGGATTCCCTTTCGACAGACCGGAGTCTATCCGCATGCTGAGGCTCCGGCATGGTTCAGGCCCCACCAGAACTGCGAGATGCGCTATCTGAACCGGCAGTTCTGTCCGGTTTGCCAGGAGGCCATTGCCTCAAAGATCCTCGCATTAACCAATCCACTCATCAGCTACCAGCCTGCCGCAAATGATGTTTATACCGGTGACGCGCATCTCGATTTCAGCCTGCAACTGCTTGAGCCGGTTCCGAATACCCTTCGAACCACCTGGGTGTTGAATAACGATACGATCGCCATCAATGCTGGCAGCCTCAGGATCGGCGACTCTCTCTTCGTTCAGGGCCGCAACCTGGTCATCGTGGATATTCTTGATACCACCTCCTTTATCAGGAATCCCCTTCACATAACGGCTAACACCCGGCGGATCACCTGGACGGTCAATCATGATGCAAGCTCTGTCGAATCGGTCAGCCTCTCTGATCTGAAGGTGAGTGTGTACCCAAATCCCGCCTCAGACCAGCTTAATCTGAGTTTCACCTGCACCATTGCTGGGCCCTTGCGGATCGACCTGGTTGACATGCAGGGGAGAAGGCACCGGCTGGCGGATCAGCGCTTCCATGCGCCGGGAAGCGAAAGCCTGACAGTCAATCTTAAGAAATGGAACCTGAGCCCCGGCAACTATTACCTTGAGATCACATCCTCAGGTCAGCAGCTGGTTGTGCCGGTTGTGGTGCAATAAAAAACCGCTGCAAATTTTTCATCTACAGCGGTTAATGAGCTTGTCAGGTTGTCCTGCTAGGGCTCGAACCTAGACTCTTCTGATCCAGAGTCAGACGTGTTGCCAATTACACCACAGGACAATGAGGCTGCAAAGATAGGCCTTTTTAGAAATGATGCAATCAGAATAGCATGAAAAAGTTGCTGAGTACTGGGTACTGGATACTGGTTGCTGGTTGCTGGTTGCTGGTTACTGGTTGCTGGTTGCAGGTTGCAGGTTACTGGTTAACTTTGCTGTCATGAAACTCGGTTTACAGGTTGACATCGATCCGCGGTCGGGGTATTGTTCAGGGGTCAATAAGGCGATCCGGCGTGCAGAAGAGCTTCTTGAGGAGGGTGAACTTTATTGTCTCGGACAGATTGTGCACAACGAAGAGGAGGTGGCGCGGCTTGAATCCAAAGGGATGGTTACCGTGTTGCACCGGGATATCGAATCGGTGAGAAACCGCACCGTCCTGCTCCGCTCGCACGGCGAGCCCCCTGAAACTTATGAGATCCTGCGTCGCAATGGCAATCGGATCATCGACGCCACCTGTCCCGTTGTCCTGAAACTTCAGGATCGGGTCAGAAAGAGCCACCATGACGGCGAGCAGGTTCTGATTTACGGAAAACCTGAGCATCCCGAGGTGTCCGGTCTTCTTGGGCAGATTGGCGGGGATGCCATTGTTTTCGATGATATTTCTAAACTGGATTTTGGAAACCTCTCCCCGGTATTAACACTCTACAGCCAGACTACCATGAGTCTACGAGGACTGCACGACGCAGTTAAGAAGTTGCGCCATGCAGGATTTGAAGTCACACTCAGGGATACGGTTTGCAGGCAGGTAAGCGGCAGGGTGGAGGCTTTGCGCGAGTTCTGCCGCAAGTACGACCGCATCCTGTTTGTGGCGGGGCAACATTCATCGAATGGCAAGGTGCTTTTCAGCGAATGCCGGGAGGCCAATCCAAATTGTCATAAGGTTTCTTCGCCTGGTGAGATCGATCCGACCTGGTTCAGCAGCGGCGAGCGGGTGGGCATCTGCGGGGCCACCTCAACCCCGCCCTGGCTGATGGAGCAGGTTCGGGATCACCTGTTGCGCTGGTAGTTCAGCATCAGGCGGTAAAGATGTGCCACCGCCTCCTCCCTCAGAACATCCCTGCCATAGGCATATTCAATCCGGATAAGCGGATCGGCACTCAGCAGTATATCCGGATGAACACCGGCCAAATCAACCGAGCCCCGTGTTGGTGCATGTCCTGTTACGAGAACATGCTCCCTGCCCTGAACCTCCCTGATCCAGGATTCGGCCTGGCCGGAGGTCATCGGACCGGCAAAGATGGTGGTGGGTATACCGGGAGCTTCAAGGTTTGCTTTTGGAGTCGGAGCGGATGAGGTGCGGAGATCGATGATGAGTCCTGCTACCTGTTCCTGCTTATACTTCACAGACCGGAGGGCCTTGCCGAATGCCCGCTTCGTCAGTCCCTCGGGACGCCACAGAAGGATTGAATCGTGCAGGATCACCGCACCTTGCGATGACATGGGTTCTTTTAAACCTGCCAGGTATTCGGGAAGATCGGGGTAGACATCGCTGTTCGGAAGGGTTTTGATCCGGATCCCTCTCAGGTTATCGGCTTCGTTGAAGTAGAAGATCTCGGCCGTGCTGTCGGCCGAAGAGCGGGTCAGCAGGTGCCGGGCAATGAGGGGGTGATGCCTGGGACTGATCTCTTTCAGGGATTCAGGGATTTCAATTTTTCGCAAGGCCTCCTCTATGGGCATCTTGTTCCAGGCCACCAGACGGTGTCCGGGTCTCAGTCCGTTCTGCCATGCCAGACTTTCGGGGCTTACCTGCCACACCACCGGGTAGGCGCCGGTATCCTGCTCGACGCGGAAACCAAAATCACCATGTGGACCCGGCTGGCCCGCCACCTGGGTTGGAATGAAGAGGAATACCGACAGAATCCCTGCTGCCAATATCCTGTTAAAGAAATACCAGAACCCCTGCCTCATTTGATGATGCGGCTGATCCTGCGAAACTGGTCGGTACCCGACTCGTTGAGCATTTCAAAGAGTGCCATTTCAACGGTGGTCAGTTTCGCACCCATTTTCTCCATGATCCTGATGGCCATGTCGCGGTTGGAGGCGGTGCGGGATCCGACGGCATCGGTGACAAGAAACACCTCAAAACCTTCGGTCAGGAGGTCGCGAACGGTCTGGTAAACAC
>CAYGOU010000040.1:0-3060 GCA_964351455.1 uncultured Porphyromonadaceae bacterium | reverse complement strand
CACACATGGGCTTCGGTGCCGCAAACCAGTACCTGGTTACGGCCCGACACGATCAGCTCCTTGTTGAAACTACCCAGTCCACATGCACTGAAGCAGTTTTTGATGAGGGGTTGCTGTTGGGTCAGGAGTTCTGCCAGGGAGGGAATGGTAGGACCGATACCTTCGGGATACTGCTCCATCCAGAGGATGGGGACCTCGAGTACCTGGAGTCCTTTTACCAGGCGCACCAGGTTGTCTTCGAGCTTCTCTTTCTCATGGATGACGTTATGAAGCTTAGCCTGAACGTCGATCAGGCTGAGTATGGCTTTTTCTTTTTTCAGCATGGTTATTTTGCGTTTTCGGGTGTGATGTGACCAATGGGGTAGCTGGGGGCTTTGAGAACCCCGGCCGGTTTTTGCAGGGTGGATTTTCCCAGGGTCAGGTTCAGGCGGTACGATCCGGGTTGCAGCCGGCGGCTGTTGAGGTAGGTCTTGTGGAGCCCCGCCTCTTGTTTCAGTTTTTGAGATGCGATGACGTTGCCGTTGAGGTCGAGCAGTTCGAGCGACATTTCATCCCGGGGATTTACCTCCCCGAGATACCAGTAGACCTCAACTCCGCCGGGTTCATTGGGGGTGCGAAGGTGGTTGTCGCCCATCATGTGGTAATTGCCCCATGAGGATCTGGGTGAGTCGTAGGTAATGGGTCGGGGCTGGATGTCGAAGAGGTGAAATCTCTGTTGCAGCAGCGAATCTGAAAGCTCTGCAAGTGGAGCGACGTCGGTGACAAAGGTGCCACGGCCGTAGGTTCCCACCACGAGGTCGAGGTCGCGGGGGTGCACCAGCAGCTCCCTGACCGGTACCTGGGGCATATTCTGGGCAAATGAGAGCCAGCTGGCACCCTGGTCGAGCGAAATAAAGACTCCAATGTCTGTTCCGGCATAGAGGAGCGATCCATTGCGAAGATCCTCACGCATAACCGACACCGTTGATTCAGGCAGTCCTGCAGTGATCTCCTGCCAGCTTTTCCCAAAGTCGCGGGTGACATAAACGAAGGGTTTGAAGATGTCATCATGGAACCCCGACTTGGCGACATAGGCGGTGCCGGGGAGGTGTGCCGAGGCGATGACCCGACTCACCCAGGTCTCTTCGGGGGCGCCGGCCATGACCAGTGCGGGGGTGCAATCGAGCCAGGTGGCTCCATGGTTCAGGGTGAGCTGAACCTTGCCATCATCGGTTCCGACCCATATCACACCGGCTTTCAGAGGTGATTCGGCAATGGTGGTGATGGTGCAGAATTGTATGTGTCCTTTGCCATTGATCCGGGCTGGATTGTTGGTGGTTAGGTCGGGACTGATCTCCTCCCATGAGTCACCGCGGTTGAAGGATCGGAGAAGGTGCTCGCCGCCGGTATAGAGAATGGCCGGATTGTGGGGCGACAGTTCAATGGGAGTGACCCAGGTATAGCGGTAGGGTGCTTCACCTTCGGGCTGCTTTGGCAGGATGCTGACCCGGGTGCCTTCAATCTGATCCACGCGCAGGTGTGATCCAAATTGGGTGGTGCAATAGAGCCAGCGGTTGTTTTCGGGATCGACGCGGGTGTACATGCCATCCCACATCCCGGTGACGACCCACTCTTCGAAGCCAACAGATCCCGACCAGCTGTTCGAGGGCCCCTTCCAGGTTTCATGATCCTGGAGTCCGACATAGATGTTATATGGAACCGCATAATCAACTTCGACATGGTATACCTCTTCGGTGGGCAGATGATAGTAATGGTTCATGGTGAGGCCGTTGTCCCAGCTCGAGTAAATACCTCCATCGCTGCCCAGGAGCATGTGGCGGTTGTCGTTGGGGTCGATCCAGAAGGATCTGACATCCCCGAAGTTACTGCGGAAGCGGTTGCGGTCGCGCCATCCCATGGGCCAGGTTTTGCCTCCGTCGTGTGAATAAAGCATGGAGACGCCGACAATGTAAACATGATCGGGATTGATGGGGTCGGCATAGAGCTGGTTGAATGAGTACCCTGCCTTTCCGCTCACATCGGTTTTATCGTCAGAAACCTTGCGCCAAAGTTCTCCGCCATTGTCTGAGCGGTATACCTCGCCCCCGATGAGGGCGTCATAGGTGTTATCGGCGTTGGCGTTGAAAGTTCTCAGTCTGGTTGAATCGAAAGAGGGGTCGGGATTGAGGTTCTGGATTACGGCATAGAGGATGTCGGGGTTGGCCCGGTGTATGTCGATCCCGATGCGTCCGAGGTCTCCTTGGGGAAGTCCGTTGGTCAGCATTTTCCAGTTGCCGCCACCGTTGGTGGTTTTGTAGATCCTGCTTCCGGGGCCCCCCGGCTCGTAATTCCAGGCGCTTCTCTCCTTGTCATAGGCTGCTGCGTAGAGGATTTCGGGATTCTGCAGGTTCATGCAGAGGTCGATCACCCCGATCCGTGTGTTGATGAAAAGAATCCTTTCCCACGAATCACCGCCGTTGGTGGTTTTGAACACTCCCCGTTCGGGGTTTTCAGAAAAGAGGTGGCCCATCACGGCCACGTATACGATATCGGGATTCTTGGGATGAATGAGTATGCGGTTGATGTGGTGCGAGTCTTTCAGTCCTTTATCGTGCCAGGTTTTTCCGCCGTCGGTGGATTTGTAGATGCCGTTGCCGGCATAGGATGAGCGGGCGTTGAAGGCCTCGCCGGTTCCGATCCAGAGCAGGTTGGGGTCGGAGGGTGCCACTTCGATGACTCCGATGGAGTTGGTTCCGAGGGCATCGGAGATGCACTCGAAGGTGGTGCCGTTGTTGATGGTTTTCCACACTCCGCCGGCACGGGCGGCGACGTACCAGGTATAGCGGTTGGCCTCGTCGGGATTTTCTGGAACGGCGATGTCGCCCACCCATGACCCGGTGCGGAAGGCCCCAAGGTTGCGGTAGGTGAAATTCTTAAACAGATCTTGCTGAACGGGCTGACCGCTGAGGGTGATGAGGGTTGAAAGGAGAAGGGTGAGGGTGAGGAGGGGTTTCATGGGGGGAGAGGTTACTGGTTGCTGGTTACTGGTTGCAGGTTGCAGGTTGCAGGTTGCAGGTTGCA
>CAYGOU010000039.1:0-15428 GCA_964351455.1 uncultured Porphyromonadaceae bacterium | reverse complement strand
CTCATCGTACAACTTCACAGCCTCGCTGTCGTATCCCTTGATCGTCAGCCAATCCATGAACTTATGATGGAACACATTGTACTCCTCCCATGAATCTCCGATTTCGTCCGTAAAAGTGACCCGGGCATCGGGATCGCTGGGATTCACCTTGCGGCGGCGGCGGTAAACGAGAAGGAATACCGGCTCAATGCCACTCGTGGTCTGGGTCATGAGACTGGTGGTGCCTGTAGGAGCGATGGTCAGCAGTGCCAGGTTACGGCGACCGTAGCGGGCCATGTCCTCAACCATGCCTGGATCGGCCTCCCGAAGGCGTGATATGAATGGGTTGTCCTTTTCACGGTAAAAGTCAAACATCGGAAAGGCGCCCCGCTCACGGGCCAGTATCACCGATGACCGGTAGGCCTCAACAGCCAGTATCTTCTGCACCTCGGTGCTGAAGTCAATGGCAATGTCGCTTCCATAGGTGAGATTCAAAGCAGCAAGCATGTCACCCTCTGCGGTGATCCCGATCCCGGTTCTGCGACCCTGCCCGGTCTTCTTGCTAATATTCTCCCACATCTTCAGCTCAATCCGCTTAATCTCAAAATCCTCCGGATCTGCCTTGATCTTGTCGATAATGCCATCGATCTTTTCGATCTCCAGATCGATGATGTCATCCATGATCCGCTGAGCGCAATGAACATGCTTATTGAATTTCTCAAAATTGAAACGGGCCTGCCCGGTGAAGGGCTGTTCAACGTATGAATAAAGATTGAGGGCGAGTAGACGGCATGAATCATAAGGACACAGCGGAATCTCGCCACAGGGATTCGTGGATACGGTTTTGTAGCCCAGGTCAGCGTAAGAATCGGGTACCGACTCCCGGATGATGGTATCCCAGAAAAGGATACCTGGCTCGGCCGACTTCCATGCATTGTGTATGATCTTCTCCCAAAGCTTGCGGGCATCTATCTCCTTAACAATCCTGGGGTTGGCTGAATCAATGGGGAACTGCTGGGTGAAGGTCCCGCCGCTGATCACCGCCTGCATGAATTCATCGGTGATCTTGACCGAAACGTTGGCTCCCGT
Source organism: uncultured Porphyromonadaceae bacterium (assembly GCA_964351455.1). GTDB lineage: Bacteria > Bacteroidota > Bacteroidia > Bacteroidales > UBA12481 > JAGHDB01. The sequence goes on along the minus strand of CAYGOU010000039.1, from coordinate 14,360 downwards.
TACCTTGCCCTTCTCCGTCTTGGCATTGATAAAATTCTCGGCATCAGGATGTTTTACCGAAATGCTCAGCATCAGGGCGCCACGACGGCCATCCTGGGCCACCTCACGGGTCGAATTGGAGTAACGCTCCATGAATGGAACCACCCCGGTGGAGGTGAGGGCAGAATTCATCACAGGACTCTGGGTTGGACGGATGTGGCTCAGGTCGTGGCCCACCCCGCCTCTTCTTTTCATCAGCTGAACCTGCTCCTGGTCAATCTTCAGGATCCCACCATAACTGTCAGAGGTTCCATCGTTGCCAATCACAAAGCAATTTGACAGCGATGCAATCTGATAGGGATTGCCTATGCCGGTCATCGGACCGCCTTGTGGAACGATATAGGTAAAATTACGAAGCAGCTCGAACACCTCATCCTCACTCATCGGATTGGCATAACGCTTCTCAACCCGCGCAATTTCGCGGGCCATCCTGCGATGCATGTCATCCGGGGTCTTTTCAAAAATGTTGCCCTGAGAATCTTTCAGGGCATACTTGCTGACCCATACCGTGGCGGCTAGTTCATCTCCTCCGAAATAAATCTTTGAAGCTTCGACCGCCTCATCAAATTTGTACGTCTTCTTCGTAGTTCCCGTTTTTACAGACATCTCCTCAATGTACATAATCTTGTATGGTGCTTAAAGACAGTGGGTTATAGTTAGTTTGCAGAAAAAAAACAGGGTTTCAGGCCCTGTTATCAAATTTAGGCTCGCACTTCCAGATTGCGAAACCCAAATTATTAACACAAAAAACGGAAAGATTTTGAGGCTGTTGGTTAACAGTGTCTTAAGACGTTAATATCCATTTATTAACATTTGAATGTTGAATTCTTTATTCTAACACACTCATTATCAAGCCGGTCGCCCCTATTTCCCGCTGTATCCAAGTGGCAGCGCGGAGTCCCGCCCCGCGACGCATCTCCGGATCTCCCATCAGCTTTTCCAAAATCTGAACCAGTCCCCTTTCATCGGCTGCTGAAAAGGCCGCCTGGATGGCGATAAGCTCAACCGCTTCCCTGAACCGGGCGTGTCTCTTCCCGAACAGGGTAGCCACCCCATGTGACGCCGGCTCAAGGATGTTGTGGATTCCGTTGCCAAAGCCACCTCCCACCAGGGCAAGGTCTGCCGCTCGGTAAAGTCCTGAAAGTAAACCAATCCGGTCGACCAATAGCACCCTGACCCCGGGATCGACCCCGCCGGAATCTTTCTCCCATGCAGAAAGTGTTGATAAGTTCCCCCTGAACATTTTTTGGATATCAGCGAGGTGTTTGGCCGACAGATCGTGAGGCGCCAGAATGAGCCTCCACTGCCGTGCCGGCGCTGCTTCTCCCTCATCGGCGAACAGTTGCTGCAGGATCCGCTCCTCAGGTTGCCAGGTGCTGCCCCCTACCAGAATCGGATCATCCCCCCAAACCCGCTTCACCTCACGCACCAACTCTGCCGGTGTCCAACCCTTTTCTGCCTTTCGGTCCCTCTCGTCGCTTTTGACCAGTCCCGATACCCGGTCAACCCGCGTATCCCCCGTAACAGTCACCCGTTGAAATCCCTTCGATACCAGCAATTCACGCGATGCCTCATCCTGTACAAAGAGGTGATCGAAACGCTTAAGCAGTTCCAGAATCCACCTTGTCCATGGCCTGAAAAGAAAGTGATTCCGGCTGAAGATGGCCGATACCAGGTAGCACCTTACACCATAGCCGAGGAGCGACTCCATCAGATTGGGCCAGAAATCGTATTTCACCAGCACGAAATGGGTTGGCTTAAGCTGCTCAACCAGTCGCCTGCTTCGGCGCCGGTGGTCGAGGGGTAGGTAAAAGCACAGATCGGCCAGATGGTGGTCGCGAAATGAATCATAGCCACTGGGACTGAAAAAACTGAGCAGGATCTCATCTTCGGGATGTTCTTTACGCCAGGCTTCGATCAGGGGTCGGCCCTGCTCATACTCCCCAAGTGAGGAGACATGAAACCAGATCCTCCTGCAGCCGGCAGGCTTACCGAGCTCGGGAATTGATTGTCTGATACGGCCCTGGCGCCATCGTCGCGCCCGGGATGAAAAGGGTGAGGCCAGCACCAGCATGAGCGCATAGATCCACAGTGCCGTTGCATAGATCCTGCCCATGACCACTGGTTAAAAATAATAGTAGGTACTTGTGCTTTTCTTGTTGATCGGAAAGATCCATCCAATCTTGATCCCGAAACTCAGATCCCGGTACTGACGGTCATCCGGACCCATCAGGTCGAAGTTCCAGTCGCGCCGGTTCTTGGTCCAGGCCTGATGAAATTCGAAGCCGGCGTAAAAATTGACCGGCCGGTTGTTGTCGAGATGCAGGTAACCAATGAACTGACTCGTGGCCAAACCGTTGCTCAGGTGATCCCAGCCCTTCTGATAATCCCCGTTGAGCAGCGGAACATCTTTGGTCTCCTGGTATATGAAGGTTTTGTGCTGCAGAAATCCGACCGAACCAAGAATCATCAGTCCTGAATTCGGATTTGGACCGAAAACCGGAAATAGTTTTCCGCCCTTGATCCCGGCATAAAATCCCCGCATATAAACCGAAACATCGGCAAACTCACCGTACATGCTGATGAACTGTCCGTTCTCGTCTTTTATGTTGTCAAATAGGGTGGTGTCTTTCAGGGTGCTTCCCGAAAAGTAGGAGAATTCAGGCTGGATGATCCAGTTTGAGGCGCTCTTATAAAAATGCGACGCTCCAACCCCCGTAAAGCTGCCATAGCGCTTCCCCAGATCCCCGCCGGGCATATGCCCGCTCACGTGGAAAGCTACCATGTGAAGACTCATGGTAGTATCCTTGAAGTTCTGTGCCACGAGGAGAAGGGGGAAAATAAGGGCCAACAGCAGTGAGAATAGCCTGGTCATGCGCATTGGATTGTTGTGGAAAGCAAAGATACCAAAAGGAGGTAACATATTTTTTCAAAACTTTACCGTTACAACTAAACGTTCAGGCGAACGTTTTTATTGACCGGCCCTGCTCCCGGCAACCGGTTGAATCCCTTTGCCGGGCGAAGAGAATAATGTGGTTCAGATGCTGAATTCAAGGAGCGTATCGATCTTTTGCCTGCTGGCACTTCTGTGCGGCAGTTCACTTTTTTCGCAGGAGCTTTCCAGTCTGCGAACAAGGCACATCCGTGTGTCTACCGACACCCTTCGCATCGACTCACTCGCGGTCGTTCCCGGCAGCATCATTCTGCTGACTCCTGACCATAAACCCCTACCCGATTCGCTTTTCACCTTCATTCCCCCCTCGTCGCTCTTTCTGCACCCCGGTTCACCGTTGCCTGACCCCCTCACCCTGGTATACCGTGTTATGCCCTTCTCACTCGACCGGCCATGGCAGCGGCGCACCCTATCGGAGGCGCGGATCGACCCGATGAAGCCTCCCTTTGAGGGCGGCAGGGAAAGAAGTGCCCTGCAACTCCCCCAAAGCAGCAGCCGGTTGCAGAGTTCAGGAAGTCTTTCAAGGGGGATATCGGCCGGCAACAACCGCGATGCCTCACTCCAGTCGAGCCTCAACCTCCAGTTGAAGGGGTACCTTACCGGTGATTTTCAGATCGAGGCCAGTCTTTCGGATGCCAATATTCCGGTGCAGCCCGACGGAACCACACAGCAGATTCAGGATTTCGACAAGGTGTATCTCCGCATTTTCAATCCCCGCCATGAGATCACCGGGGGTGATTTTGAACTGGCATCGAACGAGGGACATTTCCTCAAAATGTACAAGAAGGTGCAGGGAATCAGCTACCACGGTGAACACAGCAAGGCGGATTCATCCTCGCGGGTGCTGGATCACCGCTCCTCACTGGCGGTTGTGAAGGGGAAATATGCCCGCAACCGCTTCGCGGGAATCGAGGGGAACCAGGGTCCATACCCGCTCACGGGAGTGCAGGGAGAACCGTACATCCAGGTGATTGCGGGCAGCGAAAAGGTTTACATCGACGGCCGTCTGCTGAGGCGCGGTGAGGATGCGGATTATGTAATGGATTACAACACGGCCGAAATCAGGTTCACCCCCCGCAACCTCATGACAAAGGATAAAAGGGTGGTGGCTGAATTTGAATACACCGAACGCAGCTACATCCGTTTTCTGGCCCATCATGAGTCAAGACTCACCACCCCCGGGGGATCGCTGTACCTTCAGTTTTTCACCGAAACCGATGCCCGCAACCAGTCCGTTTTACAGGATTTAAGTGCCGAACAGATCCGGCTCCTTGGTGAGGTGGGAGACCAGCTCGACCTGGCCCGGAGCCTGAATGTGCAGGAGGTGGGGTTCATGAACGACCGTGTGATGTATAAAATGGTCGACACCCTGGTATCAGGAATCCGGTATGACAGCGTGCTGGTGCACTCTTTTCATCCCGACTCGGCCCGCTACCAGGCAGGTTTTATGCTGGTTGGAGCAGGAAGGGGCAACTATCTGCAGGTCAGCTCCTCCGCCAACGGCAGGGTCTTTGCCTGGGTGGCTCCGCTTGATGGAACCCCGCAGGGCGACCATGAGCCGGTCACCCAGCTGATGGCACCCGGTTCAAAGCAGGTCATGGTGGCGGGTGCGAGCCAAAGACTCGGAAACAGGATGCGTTTTGACACCGAATGGGCACTAAGCCGAAACGACCTCAACACCTTTTCGAACCTCGACCGGGAGGATGATGCGGGACTGGCGGTCAGGAGCCGAATTGTCAGGACAGACACCCTGAGATTCAAAGGAAGTCCTGTTCTTGGCACCTGGCTTGAACACCGCTTCACCACCCGCTATTTCGATGCGGTTGAGCGATTCAGACCGATAGAATTTGAGCGCGACTGGAACCTCACCCAGTCGGTCGATCGTCGTGAAAACCTGCTTCAGGCGGGACTGGCCCTTACTGGCAGCGACAGTCTGAAGGCTGCCTGGCGCTTTGAGCTCCTTGATCTGGGAGGAACCTACCTGGGTTTGCGGCAGTCGGGCGACGGAGCCGCCGGATGGACGTCAGGCATTCTCCACTGGGAGGGAAGCCAGCTCTCAACCAGCGATCCTTTCAGGGAAACGGGTTTTCTGCGTCACAGAATCTCTGTGCGCCAGAAAATCGGCAAACTGAGCCTTGAGATTGCTGAGAGTCACGAACGAAACCGGCAAGCCGCTCCACTGGCCGACTCGTTGCTGCCCTCGAGCTTCTCATGGCAGGAGTACCAGGTACAGGTGGGACAGGAAAAGGAGGGAGAATGGCCCTGGGTGTTAAAGGCCAGGTACCGAGTCGACCGCCTGCCCTTAAACGGAGCGCTTCTGCCCGACAGCCGGGCCTGGGAGGTCGAAAACTGGATACAGGTTTCAGAAAAACGGTCGCACCGGCTGCGAACCGGCTTTCACCTCCGCCGCCTCGATCTTGAAGGGGAGAACGGCCCGCAGGAGAACGGGGGCTTCACCATGACCGGCCGAATTGAAGATCAGCTGAGGCTTTTCAATGAGCAGCTGACCTCCCAAACCTTCATCGAACTGGGCTCAGGCAACGAACGTAAAATCGATTACTCCTATCTTGAGGTTGCAGCGGGACAGGGACTTTACACCTGGAACGACTACAACCAGAACAACATCCAGGAGCTGGATGAATTTGAGCCCGCATGGTTTCAGGACCAGGCACGTTACATCAGAATATACCGTCCGGGTAGTGTATACCTTCCAACCCTGGTCACCCGTTTTAACCAGACCCTCATCCTCCGCCCTTCAAAAGGATTTTTGAACCGTTTCAGCAGCCGTCTGGCATACCGCATAGAAAAGAAAAGCGCCCGCGACCGCTATGGTCTGGTGCTTAATCCGGTGGTCTGGAATACCGGGGATCCCGAACTGATTACCCTAAACGGTCAACTTCGGCACACCCTCAGCTACCAGCCCGCCGGATCACCCTTCGGCGTCGACCTGATCAGCCAGCGGCAGTCGTCAAAGGTGTTGATGATCAACGGGGAGGAAATCCGTCACCATAACTCAAACAGTCTGAATGCCCGTTACCGGATCAACCCTTCCGCCACCTTGCTGGCGCAGGCTGAAGCTGGGTTGAGGTCGTACGAGTCGGGTTACTTTCCGTCAAGAAACCATGCGGTGGATTACCTGTCAGGCAATATCCGGCTTGAATATCAGCCCGATCCGCTGTACAGGATCGGACTGGAGGGCGAAATACGGCACGAGGCCGACCGGCAGGAGCTGAACAGCCTGCTCTCATCGGATGTTGAAGCCTCGCTGATCAGGCAGATTACGGGAAAGGGTCAGGCCGAATTATCGGTTCATTACATCTGGGCGGGATTTGAAGGGATCGCCGCTTCACCATCGGGTTACCAGATGTTAAAGGGATTTCAGCCTGGTCATAATGGAATGGTGAGGGCCTCAGTGCGGTACCGCCTGGCCAAAAATCTTCAGCTGGAACTGCAGTATGAGGGGCGAAAACCCGGGTCGGGCCGGTTTATCCACAACGGACAGCTGCAGGTGAGGGCCCTCTTTTAGAAAGCCGATAGCAGGAGGTCGATATCCTGGGATGAGATGCCGAACTGGCTCGCAATCCACTCATTGGTAAGGGTTCCGTTGTAAAGGTATACCCCGTTACGGATGCCCCGGTCCTCCATGATGAGCTGATGAACCCCTCCGCATCTGCCTTTGTTCATGAGGATGGGCAGAAAGACATTGCTGAGGGCGATCGAAGCGGTTCGGGCCACCCGTGATGTCATGTTGGGAACCATGTAATGCCTGACTCGGTGCCGGGTGTATACCGGCTGGTCGGGAGTGGTGATTGCACCGGTTTCAAAGCTTGAACCCTGGTCAATGTGTATGTCGATGACGATCGAACCCTCCTTCATGCCCATGATCATCTCCTCTGGCACCAGAAAAAAAGATTCGCGGTGCATGCGTTGCAGGGTGCTTATGACCAGGTCGGCGGTTTCAAGAGCCTTTCTGAGTACCGGCGGGTGCAGCACGGAGGTGAAGACCTCCTGTCCGATATGGTGCTTCAGCGACCTGAGCAGGGGGATCGAGTGGTCAAACACCTTCACCACGGTACCCAGTCCGAGAGCCGCCCTTGCGGCAAACTCTCCGGCAGTGCCGGCACCCAGGATGACCACCTCCGACGGGGTGATCCCGGTGATCCCGCCAAGCAGAATCCCCTTACCCTCACCCTCGCTGGTGAGGAGCCCCGCGCCAATGTTTACCGCTACGGAGCCGGCAATTTCACACATGGAACGCAGTACAGGAAACTCCATCGCCTCATCCTGTATCAGCTCAAAGGCCACCGCGGTGACCTTTCTGCGCATCAGTTCCTGAAAATAGGCCAGGTCGCGCGTGGCCAGCTGCAGTGAGGTGATCAGGGTTTTGCCCTGTTTCATGAAGGCGACCTCCTCTGCAGTAAGGGGTGAAATCTTCATGATGATGCTCGCCTCAAAGAGTCGCTGCTTGTTGTTAATGACCTCCCCCCCCGCCTCGGTGTAGTCGTGGTCGGTGAACCTGGCGCCGCGTCCTGCGCCCCGCTCAACAAGAATCCGGTGGCCGTTTTGCACGAGCATCTCAACCCCCTGCGGGGTAAGTGGAATGCGGGTTTCCCAGGGATCTGACTCCTTCAGGATCGCCAACACCATCTGCTTGCCCCGCTTTTCGCGGTCAAGCACCTCCTCCTTGGGCATCATGCCCTGCTGAAAAATGGAGTGTGGTTTGCCTGTCTCTTCCATATCGGGATTATGATTACCGTCTATGAAAGCAATTTAGCAATTATCCTCGAAAACCAGGACTCAGGGAGTTTGAATCAGGATTTCCCTCGACCCGCCGGGCAAAACCGTGATCCTCACGGCGGCGGCATCTGCCGGGAGCAAAGATCCAATTTTCTCGGGCCATTCCATCAGACAGGGATGACCGCTGTCAAGGTATTCCTCCAATCCGAAATCAAGAGCCTCAACCGGATCGTTCAGACGGTAAAAATCAAAATGATATACCGGATTGCCTTCCGGAAGATGGTATTCATATACCAGGGCGAAAGTAGGACTGGTTACCTCGCGACGGATGCCCATCTGTCGGCAAAGGGCCTGTATCAGGGTGGTTTTTCCGGCACCCATCTCGCCGTAAAAGGCAACTACGGGATGATCTGCAAGTAGCTCCATGATGCGATGTGAAGCCTCCTTCAATGCTGCAACATCCCCGGCTACAAATCGTTCGTCCATCGATATTATACTTTGGGCCTCAGAACCACGAACGGAATCAGCATCTCTTCAAGCGAGACTCCCCCGTGCTGAAAGGTATTGCGGTAATACTTAACGTAGTGGTTATAATTATTTGGGTATGCAAAGAAATCAGATCCGGTGGCGAATATGTAACGTGTGCTGACGTTGGGTTTTGGCAGATGGATCTCATCGGGCCTCACATATTCGATCACCTCCTTGGGATTGTAACTGAGGTTCCTCCCCTGCTTGTAACGCAGGTTGGTGGTGGTTTCCCTGTCTCCGATCACCTTGACCGCTTCCTGCACGCGGATGGTGCCATGGTCGGTGGTGATCACCACTTTAACCTTCATGGCTGAAAGCTCGCGCAATAAATCGAGCAGCGTAGAGTGCTGAAACCAGGTGGAGGTGAGGGTCCGGTATGCCGGTTCATCGTCGGCAAGCTCGCGCATCATCTGCATTTCAGTGCGTGCATGCGAAAGCATGTCAACAAAATTGTAAACCAGAACCGACAATTGCTGGTCGAGCAGCATCTGGGGATTGTCAACCCACTTCTTGCCTGCCCGGTTGCTACTTATTTTATCATAGATGACCTTTATCCCCAGACCGAGCCTGCTCATCTGGTTCCGCAACAGGTCCTCCTCATGCAGGTTCTTGCTCCCCTCTTCAAGCTCCTCCGTCCAAAGGTCGGGATACATTTTTGAAATCTCGAGTGGCATGAGTCCCGCAAACATGGTGTTGCGTGCAAACTGCGTGGCGGTGGGCAGGATGCTGAAATAGATCTCCTCGCTTTCGATGGCATAATAATCGGTAAGCGCCGGTTCCATCACCTTCCACTGATCATAGCGAAGATTATCGATCACCATGACCACCACAGGGTCGCCCTTTTCAACCAGAGGAATGAGCCGGTGCCTGACCAGGTCTTGCGACATCAGGGGACGCTCTCCGACTGGCTGTCTGAGCCATCCTGCATAGTTGTTCCGGATAAAGCGCGCAAAATTCAGGTTGGCATCGCTTTTCTGCATCCTGAATACCTCATCCATGGGACTGTCGTCGGAAGCGGTCAACTCCATTTCCCAGTAAACCAGTTTTCGGTAGAGGGCGATCCAGTCGCTCCATGAAAGAGACTCGTTGATCTGTATCCCGATGCGGGAAAATTCTGTCTGGTAGGCCGAGGTGGTTTTCTCACTCACCAGCCTTTTTGTGTCGGTGAACTTCTTGATGGTCAGCAAAACCTGCTTTGGATTGACCGGCTTGATGAGATAATCGGCGATCTTGGATCCGATGGCCTCATCCATGATGTCCTCTTCCTCGCTCTTTGTAATCATCACAACCGGAATTGCCGGCCTCAGCTCCTTGATCCTGGTGAGTACCTGCAATCCCGAAAGTCCCGGCATGTTCTCATCCAGAAAGATCAGGTCAAACTCCTTTTCCTTTACCAGGTCAATGGCATCCTCACCATTTGTGGCAGTTTCAACCGTGTACCCCTTCTCCTGAAGCAGGTAAATATGTGGCCTGAGGAGATCAATCTCATCATCGGCCCAAAGAATATGAATAGATCGGGTCATCAGTACCATCAGTTGTTAAGGTAGTTTTCGCGGAAGAACTGAATGTACTGGAAGACATTCTTGTGCTGGAAGAAAAGGTTATAATTCTCTTTGGATATGACAAAGTGACGATAATCAATCTCACTGAAATCTTCATATACCAGATCGCTTGCAAGGATCGCCTGGTAATAGTCCATCGCCCGCTTCTGGTCGTTGAAATTCTTAACCACGACCATTTGAAGGTCCTCATTCAGCGGAACTGCGTTCACTTCATAGAATTCATCGTCGAAATTCTCAACATTGAAGTCTGAAATTCTGAATTTCAGACGGTTCACATCCAGACTACGGGTTGAAACCACCGTAACGTAAAAGTGCACCTGGGTGGGTTTGAACTCATATACGACCGGTCCTTCAAGCGCCGGTCGCTGCACCCTGCCCACCTGAAGCCTGCTGCCCCCGGCGGCCGGCTTGCTCTGCGGACCATTCTCAAGGTAGGCAAGCAGGTTCTTGGCCGGTTCAATGATTTCGCTGTCGGGAAACTTAAACATAAGGTCATTGAGACGGGCTTTGATGCCAACGGTATCCGACGGGTTCTGACGGGCAAAGGCCATCGCATTGAGCAACCCGAACCTATCGCGGTAGGGATTCACTTTGAAAGCGGTGTCTGCCAACCGGCTGTTCTCAAGCACGGTGGCATCGGCCCCGCTTTGGTATGCTTCGAAGGTTTTGAGATAGAATTCCTGTGCTTCAAGGCGGTGATCCTCGAGCTCCTGAAAATAATTGGGATTGCTGATGATCTGGGCAGAACGGCTTTCCGGAAACTTCTGAAGGATCAGTTCTTTGTATCGCTCAGCCTCGGCCGGTTCGGGAATCATCAGGGTGTATATCTCATACAGGTTGTAATAAGCCGGCAAGAGCCGTTCGCTCTCAGGATAGCGCTCAGTCAGCGAAACCAGGTTGGGAACCGCTTCGGCCGGGAGGATGAACTCCTCTTTGAACACCTTGCCAACATTGAGCAGGGCCGCGGCTATCCTCCGGTCTGACTCCTTCATCAGGGTATCACTCATCGGGAGATCGGCTATATAATAATCCCTGGTGGTGGGTCTGTACTGACTGGCCTTTGAGGTTGCCAGGGGGGTTTCGATCTCTCCCTTTTCTCCCTCACTGCTCAGGTCATTGGCCATGGAGGCGATCCGCTTGTTGGCCCTCCTCCAGTTGTCTTCAAGCTTTCTGCGACCCCATATCTTGATGTATTCAGATTGCCCGAATGAGATGGTGGCCGGATTGTAAAAGTACCAGCTGGTGGCCGCGCCAAAAGAGCCGTCAAGTCCTCCTGGCATTCCGGGCTGTCCCCCTCCCATGCCCATCTCACCACGTCCTCCCATTCCTCCCTGAATCTGGGTCGCAGGAGCCATGCGGCTTCCGCCTCCACCGGAACCTCCCCGGCCCCCCTGCATGCCCGCCATCATCTGCTCCTCAAGCCGTTTTTGCTCCTCCTCAAGGTCACGGGCCTCCCTGACCAGTTTTCCGATCAGCTCCTCCCGCTCCGCCTCCGGCATCCTGGCCACCCGCTGAAGGCTGTCCTCCCGGAGGATGACCTTCATGTTGTCGGCGAGCACCCGCAGATCGTCGCTCAGGTCAATGATCAGCTTCTGACCGAGATAATCTTCAGGAAGAAACTGTGAACAGCTGTCGTAATAGGCCGCAGCAGGAATGTATTCCTTTCGCCCGTAATAATGTTTGCCCAATGCCAGGTACGAAATGGCTTTCTGGGTGGCGTTATCGGTTGAGCTCCATACCGACATGTAGTAGTTCTTAATGGCATCCTCAACCCTGTTCTCCTTCATATCCAGTTCAGCCAGAGCATAATAAACCTGGTCGAGATAGTCAAGGTTCTTGTCATCCTTGAGCATCTTCACCAGCTCCTTCCGGATCTCGGCCCCGGCAGCCGGATCTCCCTCAAAAAGACGGGCCCGGTTGATCCTGGCGGTAAAGGCCATTTCGTAAGGAGGATTCAGCGCAGTCACCTCTCCGAAAGCCTGTGAGGCCAGCATGAGCTCGTCGAGTTTCTCATAAACCAGGGCCAAAACAAACCATATCCTGGTTCTTTGACTTTTGTCCTTGTACGAACGGGCGGCCCGGTCGAGGTAGTTTGCAGCCTCCGGCCACTCCTCAAGTCTCAGATGGATATCGGCCCGGCTGGCCATCAGATCTGGCACAAGATCCTCCAGAAATCCAGGCTGGGCTTCAAGCCGGTTCAAAATCTCCGTCGCCTCCCTGTAATTTTTAAGCTCAATGTGACACCTTGCCAGCCAGAGACTCGCCTCATCTTTCAATCCATCCTCTGCAAACTCCCGGATCACATATTCTAAACTCTCAATGGCAGGAAAAAAGTCGTGCTTCATGAAATAGGCCTTGCCCATAAGCAGGAAGGAGTCGTCAACCCATTTGTTGTATTCATTTTTCTTGAAAAAAGCCCTCTCGCGCTCGGTACGGAGTCCGCCCTTCTTCATCTTCGGCTTTGCCTTAAGCGAATGGATGGTCACCAGCTTAGAACACTTCTTGTAGGCCTTGTCCATGTCAGGCAACATCGACCGGGCCGCTTCACGGGTCGAAAACTGAAAGAGCGGCAGCAGGTTGTTGTAGTTGTCCTTGAAGCTGGTTTGAGCTTTCTTTACACCCACCTGGTAGGCATCCAAGGCATTGAAATAGATATTATAGTAGGAGGTAATGTTGTGGTAATTGCGGGTCACCACCGTGTTCTTTTTGGTTGAACAACCTGAAAGCAGCATCAGCCACAATCCGGCAACAACGATCTTTATAGCAAACTTCACCTGGTAAACCATCATTCTGAATCCAACTATGAAACTCAATCTTTGCAAAAATATTTTACATTCCCCGAAAATAGGCATTCTCTTGAATCAAATATTGTTTATTTTAGTTGCTTATCCAGAGCCATAATCCGTTCTCCCCAGCCTATGAAGATCTTTGTCGTTGAAGATGATAAGTTTTACACCAAGCTGATCGAGCATCATCTCCGATTAAATCCTGATTTCGAAGTGGATGTCTTCTACAACGGCACCGATCTCATCAACCGGCTGGGAGATAACCCCGACATCATCACCCTCGATTTTTCCCTCCCCGATATGACCGGCCATGATGTACTGGCCTCGATCCGTAATTACGACCAGGGGATTCAGGTCATTGTCATCTCAGGCCAGGAGGACATCTCCACAGCGGTGAAGCTGCTGCGCGACGGAGCTTACGATTACATCACCAAGGATGAGAACATCAAGGAGCGGCTGCTCAATACCATTCACAACATTCAAACCACCCGTAAGCTCAGGCAGACGGTCAGCCGGCTCCAGAATCAGATCTCCGATAAGTACGATTTTTCAAAATCAATCATCGGCGAGAGCAAGGCGGTTAAAAAGGTCTTTGCCCTGATTGAGAAATCGATACAGGTGCAGAACATGACCGTGTCGATCAGGGGAGAAACCGGCACGGGCAAAGAGCTGGTTGCAAGAACAATACATTTTAATTCGGCCCGAAAGGATAAGCCCTTTGTGGCCGTGAACATGGGTGCCATTCCCCGCGAACTGATCGAAAGCGAACTCTTTGGTCATGAAAAGGGCGCCTTTACCGGAGCCTATACCCGCAATACCGGAAAATTCGAAGAGGCCAACGGTGGCTCAATCTTCTTCGATGAAATTGCCGAACTGGATTTTGACCTCCAGGTCAAGCTGCTCCGTGCCATTCAGGAGCGTGAGATCGTCAGGATCGGCAGCTCACAGGTAATCCGTATCGATGTCAGGATCATTACCGCCACCAACAAGGACCTGCAGGATGAGGTGAAAAAGGGCCGCTTCCGCGAAGACCTCTATTACCGTCTCATGGGATTACCCATCATTCTCCCTCCTCTTTCAGAAAGAGAAAATGACATCATCATGCTGGCGAATCACTTTCTGAAGGATTTTTGCAAAGAGAATGACCTGCCTAAAAAAGATTTTTCTCCCAAGGCCCGTAACAAGCTGCTATCATATCATTATCCCGGAAACGTCAGGGAATTGAAGGCCATCGTCGAACTCTCGGCCGTTATGTCAAATCAGCAATTGATCGGTGAGGAGGATGTGTTGTTCAGTCCGACCTCCACCGGAATGGATCTCTTTTCTGAAGACCTTACCCTGCGCCAGTACGAGGCCAGGATCATCAAGCACTACCTTGAAAGAAACAACAACAACGTGGTGCTTGTGTCCAAGAAACTCGACATCGGAAAGTCGAAGGTCTACAACATGATCAAAAACGGGGAGCTTTAAACCGCCTCCACCGATTTAACCTCGGGGACCTGCTTCCTGAGGGTTCCCTCCACCCCAGCCTTCAGCGTCATGGTTCGCATCGGACAGGTTCCGCATGCACCCTTGAGTTCAACTTTTACCACATAATCATCGGTGATCTCAACCAGCCTCAGATCACCGCCGTCGGCCTGAAGATAGGGACGCAGCTGCTCAAGAACCGATTTGATCTTGCTTTCAATTTCCTGGGATACCATAATATGTTCTTTTATTTGTTCCACATCACTTGCTAATGGTTGAGAACATCTT
>CAYGOU010000038.1:4708-15546 GCA_964351455.1 uncultured Porphyromonadaceae bacterium | reverse complement strand
GATTTTATAGTATCGTGTAATCGGACTTTTCTCACCCGGGTGGCTCTTCGCCCAGGCCTGATAGGCTTTGTCAAGTTCGTGAATATTGATTTCGTTGCTGTACAACATCCTGGCCCAAACCGGAAAGCCGGGGTCATAGGCGGGCTTGTATGATTTGATCACACCGGGAACCTCATCGAATAGTGTGTAGTGGGATTGCTGGGCGCTGAGCTTAGGTGCGCTGATGAATAGCAGAATAAGGGCAAGAACAAAAGGACTGTTGGCGGAGCGAATCATAATGAAGCAGATTGATAAACAAAAATAGCCAATAATTCAGTCTTTGTCGGGCCGCAACTTTTGCTGCAAACGGCGGCTGATCATACCTGCCTCCAATTTGTTGCAATCATTCGGCAAAATATTGCCTAAATCATACAGCCATATTCCCGATATTTATCCTTTTGCATTTGCAGTTTTTTATCTTGATAGAATTGTATGAAACCCAGAACCAGCCTTCTCCCCATCGCAACGCTCTGTTTGTCGATGGTGCTGCTTGCCTGCCAGGGCCCGGTCACTGTTCACGAAGAGGACCATCGCATCCTTCTCGAAAATTCATCTCTCAGATTTGAATTTGATCAGGAGTTGCGATCGTGGGGTGTTTTTGATCAGGGAGCCCAATCTCTGGTGCTGACTCATGCCCGGCTGCAGATCGGTCAATTCTCCCTCTCAGATGCCAGCTATGAGGTTGAGTGGGATCACCGTAATGTAAAGAATGAATTTGGAAAGGGCAGGCAGGTGATCCTCACGGGCCGTTCTGAGGTTTTGCCCGACATCGGGTTTTCATTCACCCTTTATGACCTGCATCCCTTTCTGGATATCGCCGGCCGCGTGATCAATGACACCGGGGATACCCTTCAGATTCATGACATCTATGGGATGAAGGATGCTCATCTTTATCCGGAATCTGATCTCAGCGACGACTTCGCCATGGTCGATGGCTTCAGCGGAGGTGAACCTTTAGAGTACGGCCATCGGATCTATTCTCCCCTCAGCCGGAGAAACGCCCTCAAATCAAGAAACAACATTCTCCTGACTTTCAGGGATGATGGCCGGCGACATACCCTGGTGATGGGGGGACTCAATTACCAGGATTTTGAGAAGTTCGCCTGGATCGAACAGCCGCGACCTGTTGAACTCGAATGCGGCAGTGACGGCCGGCCGAGTTTGCTCAGTTACCTGAACCTGCCGGTGGATACCCTCGATGAGACGACCGGCAAGGCCCGCCTTAAACTGATCCGCGGCCACCAGCTAAGGAAATGGCAATATCATGAGTTTCATTGCACCGAATCAGCCACCACCGCCTCTGATCCTGAGCGGATCGTTGTGGAACTCGACAATCTGAAATCCGAAATGAATTATTACCTCGGTTTCTCGAGGTGGCGCAATTTGTGGCACGGAGATCGCAAGGATCATCACCAGTCGGTCTATATTGAATTGGATCTCCCAGAGGGTATGAAGCGAATTCCGCTCTTTGAGAATCAGATGATTCCGCGTTTCGACGGCAAGAAAAAAGAACAGATCGCACAGGTTGAGATCCTGTTGCCACGTGAGGCGGTGGTGGCCGGAAAGGCCCGCTTTGTTGTGGAACATGGCGGTAACCAACCCCGCGTTGATCCTAATGTATATTTAAGCGAGATATGGCTCAGGGATGCAGCCTATGAATCCCTCTTTCCGGATCGCTTCGTCTCGGTTGATTCGGTGGATTTGCCAAGAAAACACTATAAAGGACAGCTGTTTGCCAATGATCCTGTTGGCAAGCGGGTGCTGCCCGGCAGTACCTATGAGTCTCCTGACCGTTTCTATGTTGGGGTTGCTCATCCTGATCCTTTCTTTGCACTCGAGAATTACTCACTGGCGGTCAGCAGGGCACAGGAAATCCGGTTGCCGATGTACGATTTCCCCACCGTATGCCTCTGGTATGCAGAGAACAGCTATTACGGCGGGAGTATGGCTGAAAACACTTCAGTGGGGGCGGTTCGGGAGATGGACCACATCAAGAGCTCCGGATTCCTGAATTACAGCCGCGCCGCCGTGCGTCTGGTTCCTGACTCCTATATGCCCGATAACCAACAGGGATGGTGGGATGATGAACACTGGCAGCTGCCCGTTGAGCCGCACAACGGAAGCAAGAACGGGCGCTACCTTGAGCCCTATGAAACATCGGAGAAATGGGGCAAGGCGGTGGTTGAACGGGGCGGCATTCCGCTGACCTACTTCCAGACCGCCTATCGGTCGGAGGATTATGCCAAAGCCTATCCTGAACATATGCTCTTCAACAAAACCTATGCCTGGAAAGGGGAACCTCAGGATACCACCGGTCCCATCTTCACCGACTGGAACCAGACATGGACCCGCAACGGGCGTACCGTGTGGGGCTATGATTACTCAGATCCCGGCTTCATCGCCCATTTGGAGGAGGTATATGCCAACCTCAAAAAGGGCCATATTCAGGGACTGATGTTCGATTATCCTGCATCAGGATGGGCTCGGCAGGGCGGACTGGAAAACCCCGACTGGACCACGGCCAATGCCTACCGGAATATATTCAGACTTCCGTTTGAAGGACTTGGTCCGGATGCCTGGGTGCATGAGCGCAACATGGAGCGGGGCACAGATGTCAGCATCGGGGTCATTGCCTCTATGCGAACCGAGAACGATACCGACCTGATGGATGCGGTAACCGTGACACGCTGCGGACTCAGATGGTACAAAAACCGGGTGTTGTACAACCAGGATACCGATTCGAAGAATCTGGTGAGGCTCGAGGGAAAGCCTGACCTGGTCAGATCTGTCTTAACCATGGCCTATGTAACCACCGGCCGGCTATTGCTGGCCAACAGCTTCTCGCAGATGTCGGCGCAAACCATTCATGACCTGACACGTACTTTCCCGTACCACACTGACAATCAGAGCGCCCGTCCGGTGGATGCCTTTGTCAGCGACATACCACGGGTGTATGACTTCAGGGTTAACGACGAGTGGCATCAGGTTACCTTCTACAATCCCGACTTTGATCATTACTCCACCGTGGGGATTATGCTTTCGGGTCAGGCAGTGGATGGGGCTCTCGAACTCCTTCCTTCAGAATCCTATCATGTCTATGATTTCTGGAACGATCAATTCGTTGGAACCTTCAACGGAGGCTCCCGCCTTGAACAAACCTTAAGGCCCGGCGAAGCAAGGATGCTCTCGGTACGGAAGGTGGTTTCACATCCCCAGGTGATCTCAACCAACCGCCATCTGATGCAGGGCTATCTCGATATGGATGAAGTCAGGTGGAATAAAAAATCCCGCACCCTTTCGGGCACCAGCCTGACCGTAGCCGGTGATCCTTACCTGTTTGTCGTTGCCATGAATGGGTTTTCGCCTGAAAATCTGATATTACAAGCCGGTCAAGCAAAAATTGAGGTTATATCCAATAAAGATGACCTGCTGCATATTCAAATTATTTCACTTGACACAGAATCAACCCCCTGGAAAATTACCTTCTAAACCCGATTAACATGAAAATTAGATCCTTCTTTGTACTTGCAGGACTGTTGTTGACCACTTTACTGCCGGCCCAGACCGAACTTACCCTGAATGACATTTTCGTAAACGGAACCTATAATCTGGAGCGTTTCGGTCCGATCCGATGGATGGATGGCGGGAAGTATTACACCACCATTGAACATACCTCAGTGGGCGATCGCAACGAGATCATCCGTTATAAGACGGTAACCGGAGAGAGGGAGGTTTTGGTCAGCGCCGAAGATCTTAGTCCTGAAGGTTCTTCGGTGCCGTTGCAGATAAGAGATTACATCTGGTCACCCGGGGGTGACCGGCTGATGATATTCACCAATACCCGGCGGGTCTGGCGCCATCATACCCGGGGGGATTACTGGCTGCTCGACCTGAAGTCGGGGAAGCTGAGTCAGCTAGGACGAAAAGTTGAACCCACCACCATGATGTTCGCCAAGTTTTCTCCCGACGGGAATAAGGTGGCCTATGTCAGCCTGCAGAATATCTATGCAGAGGATATCATCACCGGAGAGATCCGGCAACTTACCAGCGACGGAGGCGCCAACATCATCAATGGCACCTTCGATTGGGTTTATGAGGAGGAACTGGATTGCCGGGATGGATTCAGGTGGAGTCCCGACAGTCGTCACATCGCCTACTGGCAGAGCGATACCGATGGCACCGGTACATTCTACATGATCAACAACCTTGATTCAATCTATCCCATTCTGATTCCGCTGCCTTACCCGAAAGTGGGCACAAGCAACTCTGCAGTTAAAGTTGGGGTGGTCGGGGTCGGCGGGGGCGAGACCCGGTGGTTTGATGTGCCGGGGGATCCGAGGAACCATTATCTGGCCAGGATGGATTTTGTGCCCGGCAGTCAGGAGGTGATGATCCAGCAGCTCAACAGGCTGCAGAATACCAATCGGGTATTTATGGGCAACATCCTGACCATGGAGCTCAAACCGCTGTTCACCGATCGCGATGATGCCTTTTTGGATATCCACGACAACATTGAATGGATTGAGGGTGACAGGTATTTTACCTGGACCAGCGAAAAGGACGGCTGGCTCCATCTTTATCTCTATTCGCGCGACGGGAAAGAGGTGCGCGACCTTACTCCCGGAGCTTTTGACGTGGTCAGCATCCAGTGCATCGATGAAAAGGGAGGGTATGTTTACTTCATTGCATCTCCCGACAATCCCATACAGCGGTATCTCTACCGGAGTCTCCTCAAAAAAGGCGGTCCGATCGAAAGGATCACTCCTGTTGGCCAGTCCGGTCAGCACGCCTACCAGATATCTCCCGATGCAAGCTTCGGCATACACACTTACAGCAGTCATGAGGTTCCCAATACGATCAGTCTGGTTTCACTTCCCGGACATAAAACGGTAAGAGCCCTTGAAAGCAACGATGTTGCCCGGAAACGGTATCAGGCCCTGAACCTCCGACCCAAGGAGTTCTTCAGGGTGACCATAGAGCCTGGAGTCGAGTTTGACTGTTACATGATCAAGCCCAGGGAGTTTGATCCGGCGAAAAAGTACCCGGTCATTTTCAATATCTATGGAGAACCTGCCGGTGCAACGGTGCAGGACAACTGGTCGGGGGGCGACCTTTACAACCAGTATCTGGCCCAGAAGGGATACATCATCATGAGCGTCGACAACCGGGGCACCCGCACCCCGCGGGGTCGCGACTGGCGCAAGAGCATCTACCGTCAGATCGGCATCCTGGCTACCCATGATCAGGCGGCTGCAGCACGGGAGATCATCCGGAAATATCCGTTTGTGGATGGTGAGAGGATCGGAGTTTACGGATGGAGCGGAGGGGGCTCAATGACGCTAAACTGCATGTTCCGCTACCCTGAAATATATAAAGCAGGCATAGCCGTTGCCTTTGTTGCCAACCAGAAGTTTTACGACACCATCTACCAGGAGCGGTATATGGGCCTTCCGGATGACAATGAAGAGGGATACCGCGACGGCTCCCCGGTGACCCATGCCCATAATCTTCAGGGGAATGTGATGCTTATGCATGGCAGCGCCGACGATAATGTTCATTATCAAAGCTGTGAGGTGATGATCGATGAACTGATCCGTCACAATAAGATTTTTTCGATGGTTGAATATCCCATGCGCGCCCATGGCATTTCAGAGCGTGAGGGAACCCCGTTGCATGTAAGAACCATGTGGACCTGGTACTGGATCAATAACCTTGAACCGGGCGGAAAATCCCGCTAAATGCGACAGGCTATGACAATGAGCAGCTTTGAGAGGGTGATGACGTCGCTTGAGCACCGCGAACCGGATCGCATTCCCTTTGACCTGGGGGCTGCCGCCGTAACCGGAATCAACATCCGGGCCCTGCAAAATCTGAAAAAACACCTTGGCATTGAATCGGAGTCAACCGTCAGGGATGAAATCACCCAGCTGGCGGTGATTGATGAGTCAATCGCCGGCTATTTTAAGCAGGATGTTGGCACGGTGCAGCCCGGAGCGCCCAGCCACGCTCCCCTGCGTCAGGATCCGGTCGTCAGGGGTGATTATTCATATCTGACCGATGAATTTGGAATTGGCTGGAGAATGCCCCTGCGGGGCGGACTCTACTACGACCTGTGGCATCACCCGCTGGCCGGCGCTGAAACCATCCGCGACATTGAGAGCTATCCCTGGCCGGATCCGCTTGACCCTGAAAGGTTCGCATCCATAGCCGATGACGCCTCCAGGATCATCGAACGGCAAAAGCAGGGATGTTTCGTTGAAAGAATGAGCTCGGGCATGTGGGAACATGCCATGTGGATGACCGGATACGATAAGTTTTTCATGGATATGCTGGTCAATCCGGCCCTGGTTTCGGCCCTCATGGAGAAGATCCTTGAAATCAAAATGAAGTACTGGGGCAGGGTGCTGGATCTCATCGGTGAGAGAACGATCATAGTCTCATGCGCCGATGATCTTGGAACCCAGAATAGCCTTCTGGTATCACTGGAACTCTACAAGGAGATGATCTGGCCCTACCATCAAAGATTGTTTCAATTCATCAAGCAGCGGGCCCGGGGCAAAGCCTATATCTTTTTTCACAACGACGGGGCTATTATGGAAACCATTCCGCTGCTGATCGAAGCGGGTGTTGACATACTGAATCCTTTCCAGGTCAATTGCACCGGCATGGACACCAAACAGTTCAAGAGGGATTTTGGAGATGTGGTCAGCATATGGGGTGGAAGCTGTGATTCACAGTTCGTGCTGCCAAACGGCACCGTTCAGCAGGTGAAGGATGAGGTGAGCAGGCGCATCGACGACCTTGCTCCAGGAGGAGGATTCGTCTTCGCTCCGATCCACGTGATCCAGGGAGACGTTCCTCCCCAAAATATTGTCGCCTGGTATGAAACCTGGCAAATGCGGTGCAACTATTAATCCGTCAGATACCGTAATCAAATATGAAAACAACCCGCCAGACCAGCCTCCCCAGCCTTTTTATATCAGATCTATCCTCAAACTGGATATGATATAAAAAGGCTGGGGAGGCTGAGGCGGCGGGTCAGGATTACTCAATGAATTAACGATGAAATACAAAGGTTTTTGGGCTGTCATGTTAAGCGGACTGCTGCCGGCCTGCCAAAACGAGAAGGAAGCACCCATGCCCAATTTCGTGGTGGTGCTTACCGATGACCTGGGGTGGGGCGATCTTTCGTGCTACGGACATCCCATTATCCAGACTCCCGCAATCGATAAACTGGCGAGCCAGGGAATGCGGCTCACCGACTGTCATTCGGGCGGAACCGTCTGTTCACCATCGCGGGCTGCCTTGCTTACAGGCCGGAATCCCTACAGGAGCGGATTCCACTACATTGCCGATGGCAGAAACAGCTTTTTGCGCGAACATGAGCTAACGCTTGCAGAATTGCTGCGCGAAAAGGGTTATCAGACCGCCTTCTTCGGGAAGTGGCACCTTTCAAAACTTGAAAACACCGACCATCCCAACCCCGGTGATCAGGGGTTCGATGAGTGGATGGCAACTTCGGTCAATGCCTTCGAAGGTCCGGAAAACCCCATCCATTTCATCCGCAATGGTGAACCCATGGGAGTGGTCGACGGATGGTACTGCGATATCATTTTCGAGGAGGGTAAGAAGTGGCTCGAAACCATCGACCCCACCCGGCCTTTTTTGTTGATCATCTCTACCCATGAGCCTCATACACCGGTGGCTGCTCCTGATTCATTGCAGCTGATCTATCGCGATTCAGTCCTCCTTCCGGTAATCAGGAGCCTGAACTACGGAGGTATTGACCGGGAGGTTCCGGATACCCTGGGCGCTGCTGCCAATTATTATGCCACGGTGCAACAGCTGGATCATGCCTTCGGACAGTTCATGGGGGCTCTGGATGGAATGGGACTGGACAAGGAGACCCTGGTGTTTTTTACCAGCGACAACGGACCGGAGCATCCGGTGAATCTTGAGGAGTCACAAGGAGCGTGGGATGATCCCATCCGCGACATGTGTGCCGGCACACCCGGTCCATTCAGGGGCATGAAGCGCTATCCTTACGAAGGTGGTCACCGGGTACCGGGAATTGTGAGGTGGACGGGCAAGATTCCTGCCGGATCGGTCAGCGATGAGCTCTTTAATGGAAGTGACATTCTACCCACTTTTTGCAGCCTGGCCGGCGTTGAACTTCCTGCTGACAGGACCATCGACGGGGAAAACGGATGGAATTTGCTCGCAGGCAGGCCTTTCGAAAGGGTTGAGCCGGTGCTATGGATCTATCCGACACACGGTGATACCTGGTTCAGAATGCCACAGATTTCGATGCGAAGCGGACCATACTCCCTGATTGGCTGGTTTCCTCCAAGGCCGGCGGAACAACAAATTCTTGACTGGACATGGACCTCCGTGCCTGAACGATTTGAATTGTACAATATCCTGAACGACCCCGCACAGAAGAATGATCTGTCCGGCGATCAGCCTGAGATGACCGCCAGCCTTGCAGCCATTATGATTGAAAAATGGATCGGTATCCGTAATGACCACCAGGCCCAAGTAACCAGTAACCAGTAACCAGAACCCCATGAAACTCACCAGCTTGATTTTAAGTGTTGTTCTTCCAGTCTGCACCCTCAGCGCCAACTCACAATCAGCCGTACCCGATCCGGTCAGGCACTGGAGCTTTGATCAGGTTTCACAGCAGTCTCTTTTAGAGGTCGTTACAGGCAAAAATGATACCCTGGAGGGGAAGTTCACGCCGGTGGCCGGTGTTTCCGGTAATGCCATACGGCTCGACGGATTCACGGCAGTTGTCAGGCACCAGTCTGAGCGAATGCTTGCGGGGGCCGATGCCGTAACGGTTGAAGCCTGGATAGCGCTGGCGGCCTATCCCTGGAACTGGTGCCCGGTTGTCACCCACTTTAAAGAAGAGACCGGGGGCTTCTCCCTTGAAATTGGACCGAGGGGCGAAGTGGGTTTTAAGACCATTGTTTCGCACAATACTGCATCCCTGATTACCGACCAGGTGATTGAAAGAAATGTGTGGAATCATGTAGCAGCCGTTTTTGAACCGGGAAAGGGGATGACGGTCTACATCAACGGAAAAGAGGCGGGTCATTATGCAACTGCCCGCAAACCTCAGCTCACGGTGAACCGGGAGCTCCGAATCGGCATGAATTACGAAGCGGTCTATCCTTCTGACCGCCTCGGGGAGACCGGAATAACACCCTACTGGTTTTCGCTGGATGGTATCGTAGATGAAATCAAGGTTTACAATAAGCCTCTGTCAGCAAAGGATCTTGAATCTCAGTTTACCGCAAAACTTCCCCTGTCAAACCCGGATCTGCCAGTGCGGCATCTGCCCAGGGTTGAATCAACCGGAAAGTTCAAGGCCTATTATACCAAACTCGAATACTATCCCGAATGGGATGAACAATGGCCGGTCGGTGCCGATGCCGATGTGGTGGTCACCTTTAAGGATTCTCCCGTAAAGCTGATCTTCTGGAGGGGTGCGCGGTATTCACCCGCCTGGGTCACTGACAACCACCTTTGGATGGCCGACCAGAGCGTCGAAACATGGAACGATGCCGAAGGTTGCCTTGAACACATGCAGGACCGGCACTGCAAGTATTCGCATGTCAGAATTATCGAGGACCATCCCGCACGAAAGGTGATTCACTGGCGCTATGCACCTGTGAGTGCCTACAACGACCTTTGGCTGATGAATGAAAAGACCGGCTGGGAGGTATGGATCGATGAGTACTATTATGTCTATCCCGATGCCACGGCAATCCGCAAGTATACCTGGAAAACCGAATATATGGGACGACCACGGCAGTTCCAGGAGTCGTTGCCCTTTACCGAAGAGAATCAGCTTCAGGGCGATGTGATTGAAGCCGACTACCTGAGGGTGGCCAACATGGATGGCGATATCCAACTCTTTGAGTACATTGCAGATCCGGCAGCAACCAGGGATAAGAGGATACCGGTCAATCCAAACATTCAGCAGCATAATTTTAAATCAAAATTTGATCCGTTTATCATTTTTGAGCCGGGTAACAAAATGAATTATATTTCAGACCGGAACATTCAGAACCTCAGCTCGCCCGGAGCCTGCAACCACTGGCCTGTTGGCCAGGCCTATTGCGATGGGCGCAGAGTTTACGCGGCCGACAGGCCCACCCATTTTCTGGGTTTTCCGATTTCCGATCCGGTGATCCACGACGGAGAGGATGGCCGCAGCTGGATCAACTCCCTTTACGGGATGAAGGATCTGCCAGTTGAAGAGCTCGTCGTCATGGCCCGAAGCTGGGCACGGGCCCCTGAGCTTTCCCTTGTGAGATCTCCCCGGTTCGTTTCATTGGGATATGATATGAGCGAGAAACGATACCGCATCGCCCTTAAAGGGTCTGAACCAACCGAAAGACTGACATTCAAAATTGCGGCCTCTGAAGCATCACCACTCTTTAATCCGGCCTTCTGTATCGAAAATTGGGGAGAAGGAAAGGTAAGGGTCATGATGAACGGCAGACTGCTACAAAACGGAAAAGATTATCATGTCGGAACTGAGGAACGCCTTGATAAAACGAATATGGTGCTGTGGATCAGGCATATTGGCAACAGTCCCGTAGAACTGCTCATCATGAACCAGTAACAAGAATGAAAAACACTCCCGGACTCCTGCTTCTCGGTTCCCTTATGGCCGGATGTGCCGGACCCAAAGAGCCGCCGCCCAACTTCATTTTCATCCTGACCGACGATCAGCGATGGGATGCCATGCATTGCGCCGGCAATGATATCATCTATACTCCCAACAT
>CAYGOU010000038.1:0-4698 GCA_964351455.1 uncultured Porphyromonadaceae bacterium | reverse complement strand
CGCTTTACCAATGCCTTTGTCACCACCCCCATCTGTGCCGCCAGTCGTGCCAGCTTACTGACCGGATTATACGAACGAACCCACGATTATACCTTTACAAAGCCTCCGGTCGCCAGTGAACTTTTATCCCAATCTTATCCATATCTGCTCAGGATGGGCGGATACCACACGGGTTTCATCGGTAAACTGGGAGTTACGCTCGAGAAGGGTTGGGTCGATTCCCTTTTTGATGACCACAAGGTAACCTCCTATCCATACTGGAAGGATGTTGATGGTGAGAGAATCCATCTGACCGATTTACATGGAAGGTATGCCATGGATTTTCTCGAGGCATCCCCAGATGGTAAGCCCTTCTGCCTTTCGCTGAGTTTCTGGGCTCCTCATGCTGTGGATGAAAATCCTGACCAATACTTCTGGCCTGAGTGGTGCGACACCCTCTATGAATCGGTTTACATTCCTGAACCTGCTACAGGCACTCCCGAAGTGTTTGAGCAACATCCTGATTTTGTCAGGAACTCATTCAACCGGGAAAGGTGGCACTGGAGGTATGATACCCCTGAAAAATACCAGAGGATGGTGAAGGGGTATTACCGCATGATCAGCGGGGTTGACGCCGTCGTGGGGCGAATCAGGGAAAAGCTGAAAGAGCTGGGACTCGACAAGAATACCGTCATCGTGTTCATGGGTGACAATGGCTATTTTATGGGTGAAAGACAATTTGCCGGTAAATGGCTGATGTATGAACAATCCCTGCGGGTTCCGCTTATTGTCTACGATCCCGGGGTTCCTGCCAGGCATCGCGGGCGTACAACCGACATAACGGGACTGAACATCGACATTGCCCCGACTCTTGTTTCAATGGCACGACTTGAAATGCCCGGCTCCTACCAGGGAATGGAGCTTACGGGGTTGATCCGGGGCGGAAATGGGTTAAACAGGGAGTACGTGCTATTTGAACACCTCTGGGATTTTGAGCACATCCCTCCATCCGAAGCGGTCAGAACAAACGACTATAAACTGATCCGGTACCTTAACCATCCCGGATTTGAAGAGTTTTATGACCTGACAGCCGACCCGGATGAACTGAATAATCTGATTTCGGTACCAATTCAGCAAGAACGGGTGCAGAGATACAATCAAATCCTGGATTCGTTAAGGGTGGTTTATGGGCATTAAAGTAACAATTCCGGCAAAGGCGGCCCTTCCGGCCATGATCTCTGCTTTTGTCCTGACGGCCTGTCAGTCAGGATCAGGGCCCGGGAGACCGGCAGACATGCCAAACATCCTTTTCCTGACGGCTGATGATCTGAACTACAACTCAGTGGGTAGTTATGGTTGCCAGGTGCCCGGAATTACGCCTCACCTTGACAGGCTTGCCGGAGAGGGGATCAGGTTCAACCACGCCCATGTAAATATCTCAGTTTGTCAGCCGTCGCGACAATCGATGCTGACAGGCATGTATCCCCATTCGAATGGTGGGTTTGCCTTTTTCCCGATCGATTCGTCAGTGATAACCCTTAATGAAATCCTGAGAGAGGCCGGATACCTAAACGGAATTCTGGGTAAAGAAAAGCACTACCAGCCAGCGGAGAAATTCTGCTGGGATTACCTGAGATCTGAATCAGACCTGGCGTCGGGTAGGGGAATTGGCCGCGATCCCGAAAAGTATTACCGCGAGGCCAGGGCATTTATTGAGATGGCCCTTTCAAGGAAGAGACCCTTCTTTCTGCATGCCAATGCTCACGATCCCCATAGACCCTTTGCCGGCAGTGAGGCTGAACAGAAAGCCTGGGGCGATGACCTGCCAGCCATCACCCGGATGGTTGGTGTTGATGAGGTGGAGGTTCACGGCATGCTTCCTGATCTGGATGAGATCAGGAGGGAGACCGCCCAGTATTACACCTCCGTTTTCAGGTGTGATGAGACCATCGGAGCGGTATTGAGGGCTTTGGAAGAGAGCGGAGCTGCTGACGAAACCCTGGTGGTTTTTCTCAGTGACAACGGAATGTCATTTCCTTATGCCAAAACCAATTGTTATTTAAACAGTACGAAAACACCACTTATCATAAAGTGGCCCGGCCACATTCAGGAAGGGATGGTCGATTCGATCCATATGGTATCGGGCATTGATCTCATGCCCACCTTTCTGGAGGCTGCGGGTCTGCCCCTGCCTGATCACCTCCAGGGAAGAAGTCTTATGGGGATTTTTTCAGGGGTTATGGAGAACGGACGTGATCATGTTTTTACGGAGTTTCACATGAATTTCGCCCGGGATTACTTCCCGATGCGCAGTGTAATAACCCGCGAATACAGCTACATCGCCAATTTTTGGTCAGACGGAACGATGGTGTTTCAAAATGAATCAAAAGGGGGACTTAGCTTTCCGGCGATGGTGCGTGCCGGGGAAAGCGATCCGGTGATCCGGCACCGGGTTGATTTTTACAATCTTCGGACAAGTGAGGAGTTCTACGATAACCGGAACGATCCGGATGCGATGGTGAACCTGATCGGGGAGCCCGGCCTCGAATCACTGATAGCTGAATTCAGAACAGCTCTGATCGAACACATGACGCTCACCGGTGATACCCTGCTCCGCAGGCTTGAAGCCGTGCGCTGAGCTCTCTCCGCAATCAGCTTTTCTTGAAAACCGGACCGCCTTCAGGCAGGTTTGATAAAAAGTGCTCCAGTTCCATGGGTTTGTCGGTTCCAAAGAGCAGATACTTGCCATCTTTCAGATGAACGGTCAGCGTGTAGCGGGCACCATAATACATCTCCTGTCCCTTTACCTTGTAATTTTGACCCATGTTACGGAAGCGGCCCATGCCGGTAATCTTTTTCAGTTCAATGGATCCGATCTTTTCCATTGGCACTCTTCTGAAGGTTTTTCTGAAGGGCATGGAGCGGTATTCGATGGCGTCATAAGATATCCTCAGCTCCGTGCCGATAAAGAAAATCAGAATGGCTGAAAGAGGTCCGGCCAGCAGAAATAATAAAAAGGGCTTCTCTTCATCCGGCATGCTGTCCCACTCCTTGAGGTAAACCAGTAGAGCAATCAGGGCCATCGAAAGGGTAATGAGTCCGATTATGACCAGTTTCCTGACATGTGGAATGGTTTGTCTTTCGCTGAAAAATACTTTGATCATGAGAGGATTGGGTTTATGTTTAGCAACCTTTCAATACAAAATTAGGATTTTTACCTTTAGCCGTTCTAATTGATTTAATAATGAGAAAGATCTTCCTGGCCGGCTGCGTGCTGGCGTCGACACTGGGCGCATGGTCCTCAACGACAATGGCGCAAACCGTGGGCATTGAGTGGTATGTCGCACGTCAAAAGAGGCTGCTTGACCAGATACCTTCGGGCACCGCTGTTTTTTCAAATATGTCGGATGCCGGCAGGGGAGGGAGCCGTAACGCAAAGTACTTCCGCTATCTCACCCCTTTTCCCGGAAATCCTGCCTATCTGATTCTGCAAAAGGGAAATCCAGGCAAGCGGATCCTGGTGGTTCGTCCTGCCAGCCTTTCTGCTTCGATCTGGTCGGGAGACACGCCCGGAATTGAAGAGGCAGGAAAGCATTACGGGGTCGATGAAGTATGGCCACTGGCCCAACTCGACAGTGTGCTGACATCCTGCATAAAGAGCGATCCGAATGTTTACCTGCTGGCCGGCTCAGGCGATATGGACAAGCGAATCACAGACCTGGCCGCCAGCAACGAACTGAAAGAGCCTGTTCTGCACAATCCCGCTCCCATTCTGGATGAGATGCGGGTCATCAAGGATGAACTGGAGATTTCATATCTCAGAAAGGCAATTGACATCACCTGTGAGGCACACCGGGCCGCCCTGCAGATGGCCAGACCAGGGGTATGGGAGTACCAGGTGCAGGCGGTGATCGAATACACCTATCGGTTCAACGGTGCAGACGGACCTGGTTTTACCAGCATTGTGGGATCAGGACCGAGGACCTGCATCCTTCACTACAGCGACAATAATCAGCAGATCGGTGAGAACGACCTTTTACTGATGGATATTGGAGCTGCATGGAGAGGCTACATCGCCGATGTCACCCGTACCATTCCGCCTTCGGGAAAATTCTCTCCCGAACAGCGCGTCATCTATGATCTGGTTCTCAAGGCCCAGAAAGCAGCCATTGAAACCATGTTGCCCGGAAGAGGCCTGCAGGATGCACACAACACAGCATCAGATATCATCATCCGAGGCTTGTATAACCTGGGACTTGTGACCGACACAACCTCGGCCTGGCAGAGGAGGCTTTATATCCTTTATGAAAACAGCCATTACATCGGCCTGGATGTCCATGATGTCGGTAATTACGGCAGACAGGATCCCCGGGGCAGAGACATCCTTCCCGGAATGGTGCTGACCATTGAGCCGGGCATTTACCTGCATCCCCAACTTATGATTACCCTGCGGGACCAATTAAAGGGAAGGGTGGATGCTGCGGAAATAGACAGTTTTCTTGAAAAGGTGGGACCCGTGTTCGAGAAGTACAAGGGAATTGGAGTGCGCATTGAAGATGACATTCTGATAACAAAAAACGGACAGGAGATTCTTTCAGCCTCCGCACCCAAGGAGATCGCAGAGATAGAGCGACGTTGAGATTCAGTAGTCCAATTTTTACAAGCATATTGCAAAATCGGAAAAATGTGGTACATTTGCCCCACGTTTAACGGTCATGT
>CAYGOU010000037.1:0-15762 GCA_964351455.1 uncultured Porphyromonadaceae bacterium | reverse complement strand
TACTGACCCTCATCGCGATGTTTGCCCTGCCCGACGCCGGCATCCACAACCTGGCCGACCTGAAGGCTCAACTGAAACCGGGCCAGCTCAATATGTTCCACACCCGAGATAGCCTTGGTCAACTGGGCGAGGGAGGTTTTGAATCAGGACTCACCTGGTACGCCTGTCTGCTCGGATATCCTGTTCTGGGATTGTGGTACTGGTGCTCGGATCAAACCATCGTTCAGAGAGTTCTGGGAGCAAAAACCATGCAGGATGCGCAACTGGGGCCCATCTTTGCAGGCTTCCTCAAAATATTACCGGTTTTCATTCTCGTTCTTCCTGGGGTTCTTGCTTATGTTCTCTTCCGCGACCAGATCGGCACCGATGCAAACCAGACCCTGCCGGTACTGATCAGCAATCTGATGCCTGCAGGACTGAGGGGACTGATGGCTGCGACCTTGCTTGCGGCCCTGATGAGCACCATGGCGGCGGCCCTTAACAGCTCGGCAACCCTGGTAGCCATGGACATCGTAAAAAGGGTGCGCCCTCAAACAACCGACTCGCAACAGGTCAGGGCCGGACGCTATGCCGCCGTGGTGGTCATGCTCCTGGCCATTTTATGGTCGACCCAGGGAGATAAATTCACCAGCATTTTTGAAGCCATCAACAAAATTGCCTCTGCCATTGCCCCACCCGTGGCTGTGGTTTTCCTTTTTGGCGTTTTCTCCAAAAGAGGAACCTACAAGGCCGCAATGGTGACCCTCATTGTAGGACTGATACTGGGGGCAACAGCATTTTGCCTCGATTTTAAACCCATATCAGGACAGATGTACCTGACCCACGGCCTTCACATGCCCTTTATGATGCAAGCCTGGTGGCTTTTTGTCATCTGCACGGTCATCTACTTCACTGTCAGCTATCTGACCCCAAGACCATCTGCCGAGGTGATAGCCAATTACACCTGGAAAAGTCCGCTTTCAGTATTAACCAGCGGTAAATTTACCGGAATCCGCGATGCCCGTTTATGGGCCCTGATACTAATTCTAACCCTGGTTATCTTATACATCATTTTTTAATCCTTTTTCAATGAGACAAGCCATCATGCATTCGCCGGGAGCTATTGAGATCCGACAGATTGAGGATCTCACTCCGGATCTGTTAAAGTCGGGAGAGGTTCTGATGCAAATACTGCGCATCGGAGTCTGTGGAAGCGATCTGCACGTTTATCACGGATTGCATCCCGCAACTCCATACCCTGTGGTTCAGGGACATGAATATTCAGCCAGAATAGTCGCTGTCGCGCCCGATGTAAAAGATTTTCATCCCGGGATGATGGTCACCGCCAGACCCCAGTTGGTCTGCGGAACCTGCGGTCCCTGTTTGCGGGGGCAGTACAACGCCTGCCAGAACCTGCGTGTACAGGGATTTCAGGCTCCCGGAGTGGCCCAGGACCTTTTCATTACCGCCAGCGAAAGGGTTGTGACTCTTGATCCGGCCATGACGCCTGAACAGGGTGCATTTGTTGAACCGGCAGCCGTCGGGGCACATTCAACCAGACGAGTCGAAAACTTGTCGGGAAAAAACGTGGTGGTTTCGGGTGCCGGAACCATTGGCAACATGGTTGCTCAGTTTGCCGTGGCTCGTGGAGCAAAAAAGGTACTCATAACCGACATCAGCGACTTCAGATTGGATATTGCCCGGCAATGCGGAATAGGTGCAACGTTTAACGTTGCCACCGGGGATTTCGATAAGGCCCTGGTGGATGCCTTCGGCACAGAAGGGTTTCAGGTGGGTTTTGAAGCCGCCGGAGTACAGAAATCTCTGGATGCCCTCATCAGCAATGTTGAGAAGGGGGGAGATATTGTCATTCTGGGTGTATACTCAGAAAACCCGGTAGTGAACATGTATTACCTTGGTGAACATGAACTTAATATGTTCGGTTCCATGATGTACAGGCATGAAGATTACACCGAAGCGGCAAAACTCATTGCTGAAGGAGCGATTGTTACACTTCCGCTGTTATCCAAAAAATTTGATTTCGAAGCCTATCACGATGCATATGAGTACATTGAAAAATGTGGCGACCAGGTTATGAAGGTGATGATTACCGTCAACGAATAGCTGCGCAATGAACCTGAATGTTGCAGGCATCGGTGAGATTCTCTGGGATTTATTGCCGGATGGCCCGAGGATGGGGGGAGCCCCGCTGAATTTTGTTTATCATGCAAAGGCTGCCGGATGCAACGCATCCTTTGTCGGAGCGGTTGGTGATGACCAGGCAGGTCACGACCTGTGCCAGAGGATCACTGAACTGGGTTTGTCTGACAAATACATCCAGAAAAGACCTGGGCATCCCACCGGAACCGTGGGCGTAAAATTAACAGATGGGATTCCCGAATACACCATCCATGAAGGGGTGGCGTGGGATTTTATCGATTGGAACGAAGAGATGAAGGCATTGGCTGAAACCCTGCAAGCCGTCTGTTTTGGAAGCCTGGCCCAACGCAATGCTTTTTCGGAAAAATCTATCCGGAATTTCATTATGGCCCTGCCCCCATCCAGCCTCAAAGTCTTTGACATCAATCTCCGACAGCATTATCATACAGAACGGGTCATACGAAACTCCATACACCTGGCTAACATTCTTAAAATCAATAATGAGGAGATTGGTTTTCTTTCAAAAATGTATGCCCTTCAAGGCTCTTCAACCCTGCAGGCTGCAGCATTGCTAAAACTCGGAAACCTGGATATGATTGCCCTCACCATGGGAGAGGAGGGCAGCATGCTCATCACCCCTTATGAATCCTCCTTTCTTAAGGCCACAAAGGTTGATGTCACCGACACAGTTGGAGCTGGTGATGCCTTCACAGCTGTCATGATCGCCGAAACAATCAAAGGCACCCCACTGCGCACACTCCACAGGATGGCATCCGAAGTGGCTGCTTGGGTCTGTACCCAACAGGGGGCCACACCCGGTTATGAAAACCGGATGTAGCCTGGTTAATCATTTTGAAAAAGAATAATTCAGCCCTTGATGGTGCTAAGCAGACTGACCATCTCATCAAGCGTTGCCACTCTTGGATTTGACTTGTAATCGGGCAAGACCATCGACTGGGATGCCAAAAGCTCGATCTCATTTTCAGGGATACCCTTATCAGCCAGATTCGAATCCAGGTTTATCGCTTTGAGAAATTTCCTAATCTCCAGAGCGGATTCCCCGGCAGCTTTCTCCTCCGAAACCCCCAGCAGGTCATGATTCAGCATTCTCGCAACTCTGGCGAAGGGCTTGACAGCCGATGACCAGGTGAATTCAGCAAATGCAGGATAAACAAGAGCCAGCGCCTCCCCATGGGCCACATGGGGATACAATCCTCCAATGGCCATACCGATTCCGTGCGGAAGCGTAACTCCGGCATTCGCAATACAAAGTCCGGCCATCGTATCTGCCCAGGCCATTTTTTGTCTTCGGTCAAGATTCCCCGGCTCCAGCAAGAGCTCGCGGAGGTTTTCAACAACCAGAGAAATCGCCTCCCACCCCATCATCTCAACATAGGCACCACATGCCGGGTGCAGGATGCTTTCAAAAGCATGACAGAAGACATCGAACCCGGTGGTTGCAGTGACAAATCTGGGAAGCGTAAGGGTTAATTCAGGATCCACAATAGCCAAACCCGGAAAGAGTAAGGGATTGTATAATGCCGACTTGTCTTTATTATCGGTATGAGTGACCACTGCAACCTGAGTCACGTGAGAACCGGTACCGGCGGTAGTAGGAACAGCAATTACCGGGATCAGCTTTTCAGCCTGCGGCTGTTCTTTGTAAAATAGATAATCCCAACAGCTGCCCTCATGGGTTGCCTCCACAGAAATGGCTTTGGCGGCATCCATACTGGATCCACCGCCCAGCCCGATGATGACATCTGCTCCAACATCCCGTGCCATGGCTGCGCCTTCTGATACCACGCCAATGGTAGGATTCGGTATCACTCCGTCAAAATGAGCAACCTTGAGTCCTGCCTTCTGTAAATCCTCCTTAATTCTAACGTACAGACTTGACAATCCGGGTTCAGAGGCCCCTGTGGTCACTAACAAAACCGTCTGACCGTATGTTTTAACCAATTGCCCGATACCTCTTGAGGATCCGTTGCCAAAAATAATTTTGGTAGGCTGATGATATGTGAATGCGTGCATATTACAAAGTAATTAAAAAGGAACAGGCGGAATAAATCCACCTGTTCCTTATAAAGGAGTCCGCCTATCGGATTCCAGTTCTAGTATCCCACCATACTTGTGTTCCGTAGAAAATATCACTCTCCACCACATCCAGCGGGAAATTGATGTTGAGAGATTTCTCCTCATCCGCATAGGCCATACGGAAAGGAGGACGGTTATGCTGTGATGCATAATTTTCAGAAACTCCATCGATCAGAGGCACATCGGTTCTGCGGTTCTCTGACCAGGCTTCAACGCTCTGCTTAAACAGGCAGATCCACTTCTGAAAACGGATTTTATACAGATTGGTAGTTGTACCGCCACCCCATGCGACTTCAGGTTCAGTCAGAAACTGATCAATGGCAGGGGCACCAATTCCATTCTCTGACAGCGCCATCCTGATTCCTGTCTCATAGGCCTGTTGTGCATTTCCTGCATACAGTCCCCGCTCGTAAATCTCAGCCAGGCCGAAAAACACCTCGGCACAGTTCATGAAGGGAGAAAATCCCTTGGGATCATTACCAAAGCGGTCACCGATGTGTGAAACGTTGTTTCCGTTGTTTGAGGTATCCCGGGTCTGTCCGTCGTAAAGATCATAGCCCTTGTATACACCATATTTGTTCTTGTCGGCGTAAACTGGCAATCTGGGGTCGTTGTTGTTCTTCAGTGCCTTGATCAGCACATTGTTGGTACGGTACTGGTCGGTTTTAACACCGGTCAGAGAGCCCATCCTTCTAAACCACAGCTCCTGGTCGGGAGCTACGCCCGGATACCAGAAATAAACATTTTGGGCATTGGTAGCGAGGATCGGATAGGTAGTCGGATTGCCAAGTACTTCGGCAATGACCTCCTTGGCTTTGGCCTCTTCTACCCCTGACATTCTGAGCGCTACCCTCAGGCGCGTTGAATTGGCAAACCGCTTCCACTTGTCGAGGTCACCCTTCAACAGGTAGTCGCCGGCTCCGATGGCTCCGGTTCCGTTGTTGAACAAATCGGCCGCTTCTTTGAGTTCAGCCAGAATGGCCATATAAACGTCTCTTTGTTCATCATACTTGGGGTATACAATTCCTTCTGCAAGACGGAAAGCCTCAGAATAAGGAATCTTGCCCCACATATCGGTGGTTTGCTGAGCCGTATAGGCCTTCATGGTCAATGCAGCGGCATACAAATGGGTGTTGCCTTCAGCCTGGGCAAGTTTCATGGCGTCAACAAAGTATGTCATCGATATGTACATACTGCGCCACATGCTGTTGTTGATGTCAACTCGGTATTCATAATCACCCAATCCAATGGCTGCGGTGTGACCGGCATAGGTTCCGGCATAGTAAACGTCAAGCCTCTCTCCAAAGAGCACGCTGGCGGTCGAAATCTGGGCACGCAACAGCACGTTGGTAGCTGGTACCACCGTGGCCGCGTTGGGGTTCACATTCATCTGATCGAAATCCTGGGTGCACGATCCGGCAATGATGAGCACCATGGTAAGGATCAGAACCTTAATCTTATTTAGTGTTTTCATTATTCTTGCTTATTTCAGGTATTAGAAACTGATCATTACTCTGAAGCCCATGGTTCTGGTTGTCGGGATCTGGAAGTTTTCAAAGCCTACACCCCAATCACCGCCGCCAAGACCAACCTCCGGATCAATTCCGAGTTCAGCTGCACTCTTGTCGCGATAAAGCAGAGCCAGGTTGCGGCCTACGATTGAAAACCGCAGTTTCTGGATCCAGGGAAGCTTGCTCACATTGAAGTCATAACCCAATGAAAGTTCTCTCAGCTTGATGTAGGTGCCATCCAGAATTGAATATTCATGGTTGTTCCACATCCATCCTCCGTTGAAGTACTGCTGAGCACCAACACGGATGTCGTTAACGGTACCGTCCTGTTTCACTCCATCCACTACAACACCGGTCTCCCTTACATTGTCCTTGGTGGTTACCTCATAGGCTCCTGTCGGATAGGAGTGCCAAGCACTGCAGCTGAAGAATTCGCCTCCTTTTCTTCCATCAATCAGGAAACTCAGGTTGACACCCTTATAGCTGAATACATTGCGTAGTCCACCGGTCCAATCCGGAGTGACATTACCCAGGTTAACCCCGACGTTCGTAGTCAGAGGAAGACCGTTGGCGCCTACAACAATTTTACCGTTGTCATCCCTGACATAGGGAAGTCCCCACAGTACACCCCACTCCTCACCAGGAATCCCGAGGGTCTTGGCCCCGCCAAAACCGGGGGATATCTGGTAAGATTCAAGATCGCCATACAAAGCGTTCACCATACTCTTGTTCTTACCCCAGTTGAGGCTAATGTCCCAGTTGAGTTTGTCAGGCTGATTCAGCACCTTGTAGTTGAGCATTAATTCAACACCTGAGTTCTGAATCTCACCGGCATTCAATCTCATGGCAGAAAAACCAGTTGTGATGGAGGTGGCCACAGAAAGAATCTGGTTCACCGTGGTCTGGTTGTAATAGGTTACATCCAACGCAAGCCTGTCTTGCCAAAGGCGAAGGTCGGCCCCGAATTCAAAGGATGAGGTCATTTCAGGTTGAAGGTCGGCCGGGGGCAAGGTTGAACCGGGACTGAACATGGATATGCCGGCAAATGAGCTGGCGGCATAGGTGGCGGCAAGCTGATAAGCATCGGTATCACCCCCTACCTGGGCCCAACTGGCCCTAAGTTTAGCAAAACTCAGAATATCGGAATCCATTTTCAGGGCTTCGGTAAGGATGAAGCCCAAACTGACCGAAGGATAAAAATAGGAGCGGTTCTCAGCGGGAAGAGTTGAACTCCAGTCATTTCTTCCGGTCACACCCAGGAACAGGTAATTCTTATAAGAGGCGTTGGCAGCGAAGAAAACGCTGTTGGTCTCTTTTTCATAATCATACATGCTGACACCAGGTGTTCCTTTAACGTTGGCAATGGTAAAGAGATCCGGAACAGTCAGGTCGGTGGCACTCATGGTCATGGCCTTGGTCGTATAATTACGGTAGTTGGCCCCTACCAGACCATCCAGACGAACGTCGCCGAAGGATTTGTCAAACTTCGCGAGCAGATCCACGTTGGTTTCATTGTAATAGCGCTGGTTCTGGCTGAACTGTCCGCCCCTCAGGTTTCTTCTGTTTCCACTCGTACCTGCACGGGTTTCATCTTTACGATATTCGTTATACAGGTCAAGTCCAGCCCTTCCTTCAACCGACAACCAGTCGGTGATTTTGTAGTCAAAGGAGGTGTTTCCAAAAACGCGGTCACGGGTAAATCCTGTCATATTTTGCAGACCATAATAGGGGTTGTCTCCGTTCGGGAAAATATAGTTGGTATTACCGCTCTCCTCAAAAACTTCCTTAACCCTTAAGATATCGAATTCCCGGGCTCTCCATGCTGTACTCACAATGGGGCCAGAATATCCGTTGTTCGGAATGTTGTCGCTGTGCTTCCGAAGGTAAGTCACGTTGGCCACGGCTGTAAGCCGGTCGGTTGGAGTCAGGGTGATGCTCCCGGTGAGGGTATTCTGCGACTGGTCGCTGAAAGGAACGATCCCTTTGCTGTCTAAATTGGTAAAAGACATCCTGCCGAAGGCTTTTTCACCATTTGAAGAAACCGCTACGCTGGTCTCAGCACTGATGCCGGTCTCATAGAAATCGCGGATGTTATTGGGCCTTGAAATCCATGGACTGTTGGTGCCGGTCGACCACTGGTCGAGCAAAAGGCCTGCATCCAGTCTGGGTCCCCAGCTGATCGGGTTGTTGTCGTTAACCCCTCCGCCTTTTCCGTCAACATAATTGTAGGCAAATCTCTTGGCATACTCCTGGTAGGTCAGTTCAGGATTTCTCAATTGCCACAGGTACTCCTCACCATTGCTTCCTCCACCATATTCATTCTGGAACTTGGGGAAATAGGCGGCTTTGTCGAAAACCAGTGATGTATTCACGTCAACACCCAGCTTGCGGCTGTCTTTACCCTTTTTTGTGGTAATGAGGATCACCCCGTTGGTGGCCCGGCTGCCGTAAAGTGCAGCAGCGTTGGCGCCTTTAAGTACCGTCATTGACTCAATGTTGTTGGGATCAATGTCAGCAGCGGTGTTGCCCCAGTCAATTCCACCACCACCATCCTGGTTGGTGGTATTGTTGAAAATGGGCGTTCCGTCGATCACAAAGAGAGGCTCGTTTGAACCGAAAGAGGCATTACCCCTGATTACGATTCTTGACGACGAACCAATGGTGCTACCCCCGCTGGTCACCTGTACACCGGCAATTTTTCCCGACAGGGTGTTTACGATGTTGTTGTCCTTGGCTTCCACCAGGTCGCTTGAACTTACATCCTGCACGGCATAACCGAGGGTTTTCTTCTCCCTGGAAATACCAAGTGCCGTTACTACGACTTCATCCAGGCCCAGCACATCCGGGTCAAGGGTTACATCATAGCGATTTGCTCCGGTGATGGGCACTTCCTTCTTACGGTATCCGATAGAAGAAAATTCCAAGGCTGTTCCGGCACCCCGCAAAGTCAGGGCGAACTCTCCATTGGCATCCGTACTGGTTCCAATGGTTGTGCCCTTGACCATTACTGTCACAACGGGAAGGGTTTTGCCATCATTGGCGTCTGTTACTTTTCCTGTTAACTGACGGCTCTGGCCTAGCAGAGATCCAGACCATAGCATCAGTAACAAAACATAAATGAGTTTTCGCTTCATGGGTTTATGATTTAATTGTATTCAGGACAAATCACTTATTCGTGTAAAGCTATTCTTAGGGCGATTCAGGAATAACCATTTTGTTAGTCACTTGTTGTACTATCTTAACACCTAGTTAAGGCTAAAAAAAAGCGCACCCATGTTATGCAGGTGCGCTTCTGTTTTAAAGGATAAATTTTATGGTGGGGCTATAGCTCCCAACCTTGACGATACTCCCTTTTAATAAACTGGTTGGCCTCAGGATAATTGGTCACCTCCATATTGTCGCCATCCCAAAGCAGACGTTTGCCGGGTACCCGGATTGCCAGGTTACCCATCAGTACCATCTCAGTCAGTGGACCGCTGTAATCAAAATTGGAACAGGGCTGAAGCTTTCCTTTTATTCCATCCAGCCAGTTCTGCTCATGAGATCCATCCACCCGGATGAGGGTCTGCGGGAGGTCTTTAAACTCCACAAAACGCTCCTCAGGGAACATCCTGACATTGCCTCCATAGGTTTCGCATAAGAGTATGCCTTTGGTGCCTATGAAGAGTGAGCCTCCATCCATCGGAATATCCACTCCGTCGAGTTCAGCCGGCCATGCCGGAAGAATGCCTCCGTCATACCAGGTGAGGGTTACCGGTGACATGCTCTCGCGGGCCGGGAAACGATAGGTGATCATCGAAGCATTGGGATAGGTCTCCCTGTTTTCCCACCGTTTCCACATCTCAGGCACCTCATATGAGAAAGAGCCCTGCACCCAAATGGGGTATTTCAGTTTCAGGGCATAAAAGACAGGATCAAGCACATGGCAACCCATATCCCCTAGGGCGCCTGCACCAAAGTCAAACCAGGCCCGCCAGTTGAAGGGCAGATAGGTCGGATTGTAGGGCCGTTCTGGCGCCGGTCCGAGCCATAGATCCCAATCCAAACCGGCCGGAACCGGAGGGGATCCTGCGGGACGATCAATGCCCTGAGGCCAAACCGGGCGGTTGGTCCAGCTATGAACCTCCGTCACATCTCCTATTGCACCGGCCCACAGCCACTCGGCCAGCCTTCTGGTACCCTCACCCGACCGGCCCTGGTTACCCATCTGACTGACCACCTTGTACTCCCTGGCAGCTTCGGTCAGTTTGCGGGCTTCAAAAACCGAGTGCGTCAGCGGCTTCTGCACATATACATGCTTTCCAAGACGCATTGCGGCCATGGCTGCAGGAGCGTGAATGTGGTCAGGTGCAGCCACGATCACCGCATCGATATCCTTCTCCTTTTCAAGCATGACCCTGAAATCCTTGTATTGCTTTGCCTTGGGATATTTCTTGAAAGTGTTTGCGGCCCGGTCAAAATCGACATCGCAAAGCGCCATAATGTTTTCATGCTCAACACGAGCGAGATTTCCTGCCCCCATGCCTCCCGACCCAACGGCTGCAATGTTTATTTTGTCACTTGGAGCCACATGTCCCGGTCCACCCAGCACATGCCTGGGAAGAATGAGAAGTCCGGTGCCGGCGAGTGCACTTTGAGAAAGAAAGGATCTTCGATTCAAATTCTTTTTCATGGTTTAGTTAATCAGTTGTTGGAGAAATAAAGGTAATAAGAATGATCTGAATAACTTTGAGGATCTTTATTCAATCCCGGTGCCCATGAAAAGAACCATGCTGACCATTCTGCTGTCTGGTCTTTTGATAACCTTGTCTGCTCAGGAGGGTCCTTTACTTAGCCATGAAAGTTACATCTCCATGCTCACCTGCGGAACGGGAGAAGAGTTGTACGCCTATTTCGGCCACAGCGCCCTCAGAGTGGTAGATGAGAAATACGGGATCGACCGTGTGTATAATTACGGAACCTTCGACTTTGACACACCAAACTTCTACGGTCGCTTTTTGACCGGAACTCCAGAGTATATGCTTTCGGTTAGCTCTTTTCCCTATTTCTACGCTGAATATGTCTCTGAAAACAGATCGATCCGTGAACAGGTCCTGAACCTGAATCCTGAGGAGAAACAGTTGCTCTATGAATTACTGGAGATCAACTATTTGCCTGAGAACCGTTACTACCGGTATGATTTTCTCTTTGACAACTGTTCCTCCCGGATCCGTGACATCGTGTTTAAAGCGACCGCAAAACGTTTTGTATTTGAAGAACCCGAAGAGTCTTTAAAGAGCTTCAGACAACTTCTTCAGCCATATATCATTCATTCATCCTGGCTATCCCTGGGAATCAACCTGCTGTTGGCGGGAGGCACCGATGAGAAAGCCGGCTTTGCAGAATATATGTTCCTTCCCGATGAAATGGAACGCCTTTTCAGGTATTACCAAAACCATGAGGGTCAGTCGCTCGTTGCCACAGAAAGAATAATATACCAGAACCAACCTGACAAACACACGGAACCCGTTTTAACGGCCGAGCTATTGATGGCATTAATCCTGGCAGCTGCCCTGATCTTAACCTGGTTCTTCCGCACCAACGGCTGGGCCTGGAATCTGTTTGACTCCATATTATATATGGTGACAGGCTCGGCAGGCATCATCATGATCTTTCTCTGGTTCTTTTCTGAATACACGGTGACCAACGCCAACCTGAACCTTTCGTGGGCTTTCCCGCTAAACATTCTGCTGGCGGTGTTCATTTGGTTTAAGAAACCACAGAAGCCTGTTTTGATTTACTGCAGGATTATGATCCTGCTCTCAGTCGGATTGCTGATGTTTTTTACCAGCGCTCAGACCATTCCCATGGCAGGCTATTTGCTCTTCATTCTTGTGATTACGAGAATGCTAAGCCGCACCGGCTGGATGGAAAAGGAGCGATTCGTGCGGAACAAGACCAGGGTGCAGGTCTAGGTCACAATCAGCAGTCTCACCTTGGTATCGGTAAGTCCCCCGCTGTCTTTTACCTGTAGTTTGATCAGGTAGGTACCCGGCTCGTTATATTGAATTCTGTATGTGGGATCCGTGGAGTATTCGGTATCATAACGTCCATCGTTATTAAGATCCCACCGGAACTCCATTTGTTCAATGGTATCCTCCGGATCAGTTGAGACTGAGGCATCAAAAAGGAAGCGATCAGCAGTGGTGCCGGTAGCAGGGGTAATTGTAAAATCAGCCTCCGGTGGCCGGTTTGGATCTGTGACGGTCAATTGGAGCGAATAGGTACTTGCGAAGTCCTCTGTGTCTTTCACCCGAAGCACTGCGGTATAGGTACCGGCAACCAAATAGCGATGGTTGATGGTCTTTTCCTGCCGGTAATCGGTGTCCCAGACTCCATCGTTGTTAAAATCCCATTGTACCATCAGATCCTCTGCGGGATCTTCGGGATCCGATGATTCGCTTGCATCAAACGAAAAAATGGTCTGCGTGGTGCCGGATTCGGGTGAAACTGTGAAAATGGCGGTAGGCTTGATGTTGGCTGCAGTTACCACCAGCATCCGGGTTGTTGAGCCGGTCAGACCCTGGCTGTCTTTAACCTCAAGTTTTATGATATAGGTCCCAGCAACCGGATAGGTTTTAACCTCTATTTTGTTAGCCGAAAACTGGGTGTCCCAGATGCCATCGTCATCAAAGTCCCATCTGACCTTGAGCAGATCAAGCGGATCTTCAAGATCGTGGCTCAGTGAAGCATCCAAGATGAAGTAGTTATTGGTGCCACCTGTTTCAGGACTGACGGTAAAATAGGCAGTGGGTGCAGATTGTGATAGTTCCACATTGAGATTACGCGTAATCCTTGCCGTCAATCCCTGTTTATCCCTGGCCTCAAGAACGATCTGATAAAAGCCTGGGGTGGTGTAACGGCGAAAAGCGATTTTCTGGGTTGAAAACTCGGTATCATAGTGATCGTCACCATCAAAATCCCATCGAACCTCAATATCCTCAGCCAGGTCTTCAAGATCTCTCGTTGACTCAGCATTAAACTCAAAATTGGTGCTGGTGTTTCCAGTTCCGGGGTTTATTGAAAAAGCAGGGACAGGGGGGGTGTTTTGGTTCTCCCCGCTCAGATTAATTTCGTAAAGGGTTTTTCCGGGTGATCCAGCAGTCCCGGGGAGGTACCCGGCCAACAGGCTGCTTTCAGAGAACAGGCTGGCTCCAAAGTCGACCATTCTCAGCTCACTCCATTTGGGGGTATCGATGGTGCGAAGCGACCTTCCGCTCAATAGCTGTCTGAATGATGCTAAGGTATCTCCGCCTAAAAGGACATGCCATTGTGTTGAAAAGAACAGCTCCATCAGATAATTCTGAAACTCAGTTCCGTTAACGCTGTCGATGGATGCTTCCCAAAAAACCAGTTTTTCATATGACTCCCAACCTGTCCAACCGGCATACCTGAAACCGGTTCTGCCTTGAGCAGATCCCGATGCATCGAGGTGATAAAGCCCCTGACGGGGGATGTTGGCATGATAACCCATCCAGGTTGATCGTACAAAAGTAACGGGCACCCCCTCAACCTTGTATGGTCCGAAACGATCCTCCCTGATGCGGAGGCTATCTGATATAACAACAGCCCCATGCGCCTCGATGTGAAATCCGCTACGGAATGAAACCTCGAAATCTGACTCTAACGAATACCGGTGTACCGACCTTTGCTGGTCAGGGGCCGGACCGCCTGCAAGGAAACACTCAATTTGTTCATCCCAGACCAGGTGTCCCGGTAGCGCATCCACAGAGAACCATGGATTTCCAAGAGGGTTACCCGCCATCCTGAATTCTGACCACCGAATCGTGTCGCCTTGTTTGCTGAATGGGGTATTTGGAACTGACAGATCCGAAGAGCTGGTGCTTATGAACCATCTGTTGTTTATCACATCAAAAAGATCAAACAAGTCGGGCTTGTCAATGGTCAGATACACTCTTGAATGATTCTGGTTGCTTTCAACAACCCTTCCTACAACCCCGTCACCGGCCGGATAAATGAAGAGGGTTCCCGGAGCCAGGGGAGAAACGGGAGTCAGCAGGTCAAACCTGATGATGTTGTCACTTACCCTTTCGGGATTGGCATAAACAAGGGTATCTAGCCTTAACAGGCTGCCATTGATTGAGCTGGTTTCAACACTTAAGGTCCCTTCAGTTTCATGCAAAGCCTCCCGCCTGCAGCTCGAGCCAGTCAGA
Organism: uncultured Porphyromonadaceae bacterium; assembly: GCA_964351455.1. GTDB lineage: Bacteria > Bacteroidota > Bacteroidia > Bacteroidales > UBA12481 > JAGHDB01. Next base: position 1,802 of record CAYGOU010000037.1, on the reverse strand, counting down.
ATCAGCATCAGCATGGTTGCCCTCAGCAACCGCTCAACCCAATATGTAGTTATCTTCTTCAACGTATGCGGATCGAAACTTTCATAACCTGATTGCTCATCAAACTTCCGGATGTCAGCATCTCATCACCACGGTTGTCATCAGAACCTTTGCGGGCGTAAACGTAATAGCTCTTCTCTTCAAGATCTGTAAAAAGAACCTCTCCTGAAATACCTGTCACCCTCCAAACCTGAGCCGGATTATCAAGGTAGTGCCACTCAGTTTGGTTATCAAACAAAGCCACCATTGCTCCCTGAACAGGATTATCGTTAACATCAATAACCATGACGCTTAAGCCAGGAGCCTGATCGACCCTGATGCAGGATGCCGATAACAAACCAGCCAATATCATCAGGCCCGGTATCATTACAATTCTTGACAATCCTTTCATGGTTCGCACAAAGAACAATTCAACGGTTTAACTTATACTCGAAACCCAGTCCCACAGAAAACGACTGAAGCGATGATCCATGGTCTGGCTCATCCCACAGTGGATGCACCTGACCTGTGTACCGGTGGGTCTGGTACAATGGTGCCTCACGCACACTCAGTGAAGTCACACCCTTTCTGTACATGGCGAACAGGTGCAGGGTACTTCTTGAGTTTATCTTCATGCCGATTCCGGCATCGGCAAAAAGGTCAAGCCTCAGGCGCGTCATTTGTTGGGGAAGCTCAGATTGAGAAACCACCCCATCTAACAAGGCTCCTGTGTTTATATTTATTGCGGATGAAGACCAGGTCTCAAAGTATCGGACACCGGCAAGGGATCCAACTCTGATGCGGTAATTCACTCCTCCGGATGACTGAGGCCGGTAAACAAAGGATAAAGGCAAATCAAAACTGTAAATAGTGGTTACGAAAATCACATCCTTCATGTTCGGGTCAAATCCCATGAATGAATCGAACCGGTCGAGCAGAACAGAACCAGATAGGGTTGACCATCCTGCACCGGCTGACCATGCAAAGGAGGGCGTCATGAAATGCTCATACAAAATGTTAACCATCCCTCCGGTCCGCCATGCGAGGGTCATTCTGGGATCATCCATGACAGAGCGGTTTTCAAAACGGCTTTGACCGGCAGCCAGGTCAAGTCTTAAAAACCGATCATGGCGTCTTGAATATTCTATGCCCCGGATTTTAAAATCAGCTGGTTTGCCATCGATGATGATAAAATCAATCAAAAACAGCAATCTGACCCCTTCCCTGAGCAATGACTCTCCGCCGCGACCGGGTGAAAAGCGGGTAATTTCTGCCCTGACCACATACCTGTCAGCAAAGTCAAGCGAAGGTCTAGACAGCCTGAAGGTGGTCCAGAGAAAAGAAAAATCGCTTCCGGAAGGATATCTTTTCAGCTGAGCCTCAAGGAAGTCGTTTGCACTAACCATTTCACCTGATCCGGATCCCTCCGCATCAAGATAAACCGGAACCCGTGGATTGGAAAAATAGTCAAGCATCAACTGACGGCTAATATCCTCTTTGTTATCAGCCTGAAGCTGGTTCATCAAATCCAGATAGGCTGACAGAAACAACCTAAGCTCATTTTTCAGGGAATCAGATTCAGCCCTTTGCGGCAATTCGGCCCTCACTTCATGAAACAACATCAGACATGGCATCGCACATGCCAGCAAAATCACGCTGAATCGGGTTTTTTTCAAAATCATCAAATTAACCGGGGAATGCCCATGGTTTCCCGGGCATTAAAAATAACACAAATTGGAGGATTGTAAAAAAAAGATCAGCCGGCTGTGGGACTGCCCTCCAGG
>CAYGOU010000036.1:0-15839 GCA_964351455.1 uncultured Porphyromonadaceae bacterium | reverse complement strand
GGGACGCATGCGTCCCTACGTTGACCTCTCGAGGGTGGGCATCTGGGGCTGGAGTGGCGGAGGATCGAACACCCTGAACGCCATGTTCAGGAGGCCGGATGTATATCAGCTGGGAATCGCCGTGGCTCCCAAGCCACAACCACACCTCTACAACGCATGGTTTCAGGAGATCTACATGAAAACCCGGGAGGTCAATCCCGAAGGGTACCGGGAGTCGGCGCCGATCAACTTTGCAGAAGGACTGCAGGGGCACCTGCTCATTCTGCACGGTACTGGCGAGACCAACACCCACATCCAGATCACCGAGGATCTGGTTGACCGGCTCATCGAGCTGGGCAAGCAGTTCGACTACATGGCCTATCCCCACCGCGACCACGGCATCCGGGAGGGCAAGGGAACCTCGCTGCATCTGAGGGTTTTGATGGTCAGGTACCTGCTGAACCACCTGGCGGCGGGCCCCGTTACCCGGTAATCTTGTATCTGCGGGATTTCTGTCCGCCTATTCGTATTTAAGACTTGCGGCGGGATTGGTTCGTGCCGCCCTGAAGGTTACAAAGGTGACGGTGAGGATGGCAATCATCAGCGCCAGCGCTCCTGCAATGACGTAGATCCACCAGGCCATGGTGGCTTTATAGACGAAGTTTTGCAGCCAGGCCGTCATCATCCACCAGGCCAGCGGACCGGCAATAATGATTGCCACAATCACCCACCTTACGAACCTGAAGGTGAGAAGGCTGATGATCTGACCCTCCGAAGCGCCAAACACCTTGCGTACGGCAATCTGCCGGGTCTTCTGCTGGGTCATGAATGCCGCCAGTCCGAGCAGTCCCAGGCAGGCGACAAGAACAGCCAGAATGGCCAGGAACACGAAAACCTGTGCGGTTTGTTTCTCGTTGCGGTAAAGGCTGTTATAGTGATCATCCAGCCAAGTGTAAACATAGGGTGTGCCCGGTGCAAACCGCTCCCAGGTTCTTCTTGATAGCTCCGTTATTTCTGATGCTGCACCCTCCCTGAATTTTACCGCAATCAGGGAGAATGACCTGAAAACGGGTCCCTGCCTGTGCAGAAAGACCATCGGCCTCACTTCACTGTGCATCGATTCATAATGGAAATCCTTGACGATCCCAATGATCGGGTATTTGATGTCGCGTTGACTGTTTGTGAAAACCATCTTTCCGATCGGATCATCCATGCCAAGAACCCTGACCGCCGTCTCATTCAGAATGGCCGCGGCGGTATCGGTGGGGATTTCATCCGAAAAGAACCTTCCTTTTACCATTTCGAGTTCCAGCACATCGTCGAGGTTTTCATCCGAAGAGTAAACGTTGAGCGTAAATGGCTGATCCACCCCTTCAGCCTGAAATCCCCAGTTGCTGAAGTTGTAGCCCGGGAGCGGCCTGCTGGCTGCTACGTTGATGACCAGCGGATTTTTCATCAACTCCTCACGAAACGATTCATAATGATTGGTGAATTCAGGCTGGTCGGTGATCACCAATACATTCTCCCTGGTGAATCCGAGATCGGTTTTTTGCAGAAATCGCATTTGCCGGTTGACCATCAGGGTTCCGATGATCAGCAATACAGTGGCCGCAAATTGAATGATTACCAGCATGTTTCGCAGTCCAATGCCGCCTCTTGCCGGGATCGTCTGAGCCTTCAGCACCCTGATGGGCTTGTAGGCAGAGAGAAAGAGGGCGGGATATAAACCTGCCAGCAACCCCAATACCACCGCCGCTCCGATCGAGAATAAAACCATCCGGCCAAATCCGATCAATCCGAAACTCAAATGGAGACCGAGCCAGTCGTTGAACCAGGGAAGGGTCAGTTTGACGAGCAGAAGCGCCAGCAAAAACGAAACAAGGGTCAGAATGACCGACTCAAAGAGGAACTGGCTGATCAGCAGCAATCTTGACGATCCGGAGACCTTTCTTATTCCGACCTCCCTTGCCCGTTTTGCTGAACGGGCCGTTGCGAGATTCATGAAGTTGATGCAGGCGATGACCAGCACAAACAGGCCGATGATGGAGAAGATGTACACATTTCTGATGTTCCCGTTGGGCTCAAATTCGCCGTTGAGATCCGAGCGAAGGTGGATATCGGTCACCTTCTGAAGAAAAAACTCCCACGAGTTTCCCTGGGCCAGAAACTGATCATACCGGTCGGCACCGAATGACTCCTTCGTGTACTCCATCATCTTTTTTTCGAGGTCCATGACTGAGGCATTCGGGGCCAGAAGAAAATAGGTAATGAAGCTGTTCTCAGACCATCCATCGCTGTTTATCCGGTTGGGGAAGGAGATGAGAGATCCCAGCATATCGAAATGCATGTGTGAATTGACCGGAATATTTCTGAAAACGCCGGTTATTTCAAAATCCATTTGAGTGGAGGCATTGGGTATCAGTCGCAACACTTTTCCCACCGGATTGACATCTCCAAAATACTTATGTGAGCAGGATTCGCTCAGAATCATGGTATTCGGCCGGTTCAGAGCATGCTCTTCCAAACCATATACCAGCGGGATGGTAAAGAGGTCGAACAGGGTTGAATCCGCGAAGAAGACATTTCTTTCAGCGAAGTTTCTGTCGCCATACTGAACTCCGGCGTTGCTCCAGGTAATGAATTTGGTTCCGGTTTCAATTTCGGGGAATCTGGCGGTCATCTCCCTGAACATCCTGGCAGAGGTGCTGGTCTGGTTGATCCGGGTATCACCGATCATGGCCCTGAGGCAGAGCCTGTGGATCCTGTCAGCGTTGACATGATGCCGGTCATAGCTGAGCTCATGGGTGATGAACAGCAGGATCAGAATGAAACTTGAGATCCCAATGGTAAACCCGAACAGGTTGATAAGGGAATAGATTTTATCTTTCTTTATGTTTCTAAGGAAAGAGACGAAAAACTTGTGCAACATGGCCAATGGGATTGGTTTGCATGAATAAGACGTGCATGTTTATGGGAACGCTTCATTTTCTATTAATTTTATCTGATCCTGACAAGCAATAAAAATTAAACAGGCTTGTCACAAACCAGTGTTTTGGTCCGTCTTAGTTCTGAAACCGTTGACGATAAGTCCTTATTAAAAACCTATGGATCGAATAATTGAAAACAGAGCCAAAAAGCGAAGGGTATATTACTGGATCGGCGGTTCAATCGTTGTGGTTGCCCTCCTGGTCTGGCAGCTGCTGTTTGCCGACCACAGCTCGAAGCTGAATGTTGATTCAGACCGTTTGACCATTGTTGAAGCTGTGGAGCAGGAGTTTCTCGATTACATGAACTCGCAGGGAACGGTTGAACCGGTCAGCACCATTTACCTTGATGCCGTTGAAGGTGGCCGCGTTGAAGAGATCCTGATCGAAGAGGGCAGCATGGTGGATGAGGGTGATGCCATTCTTGTGCTCAGCAATCCCGATCTGAACCTCAGAATTCTGACCAACCAGGCGAGCCTGGCCGAGCAGGAGAACAGGCTGCGGGATACCAAGATCTCAATGGAGCAGCAAAAAATTGAACTTCGCCGGCAGATCGTTCAGTTGGAATATGACCTGATCAGGCTGAAACGTGATTTCGGGAACAATTCAGGATTGTATGACAAAGGGTTGATATCCCGGCAGGAATATCTCCTCAGCAAGGAAAACTATGAGCTGGCTGATCATACCCTCAGTCTATACAAGGAGCGGGCACAACAAGACTCCATCTTCAGGGCCACCCAGGTGGTCAACCTGGAGGAGGCACTCGACCGTATGAGGGAGAACCTTAGTCTGGTAAAAGACAAACTTGAGAGCCTCAGGGTCAAGGCTCCCGTATCGGGCCAGCTCGGAGCACTGAATGTGGAGATCGGTCAGTCGGTTTCGAGTGGATTTCGTCTTGGTCAGATCAATGTGCTGGATGATTTCAAGATCGCCGCCCTGGTGGATCAGCACTGGATCGACAGGATCCGCAAGGATCTGCCCGCATCCCTTGACCGCAATGAGAAGGTTTTTGCGCTGGTGATCACCAAAGTATATCCAGAGGTCCGGAACGGCCAGTTCCAGGTTGACCTCCTCTTTACCGGAGAAAAGCCGGAGAACATCCGAACAGGACAGACCTACCGGATCAACATCGAACTGGGCCAGCCGGAGGTGAGGATTCAGATCCCGAAAGGAGGTTTCTTTTCGACCACTGGCGGGCAATGGATCTATGTAGTGGATCCCTCGGGGCAGTTTGCCGAAAAGAGGAGTATCCGGACCGGAAGGGAGAATCCCAGGTTTTATGAAATACTGGAAGGACTGGAGCCGGGTGAGAAGGTGATCAACTCATCCTATTCGACCTTCGGGGATAATGACAAGCTGATTTTGAAATAACCAAACAACCATAGCATCATGATTAAGACAGTTGATTTAGTAAAGGTTTTCAGGACCGATGAGGTGGAGACCACGGCCCTGAACAGGGTGAATCTAGAGATCGGGCAAGGCGAATTTGTAGCCATCATGGGTCCCTCAGGATGCGGCAAATCAACCCTGCTGAATATCCTGGGGCTTCTCGACAATCCAAGCGGCGGAAAATTCTTTTTCAACGGCGAGGATGTGGCCGGGTACAATGAGCGGATGCGGACCAATCTCCGTAAAAACAACATCGGGTTTGTCTTTCAGAGTTTTAACCTGATCGATGAACTCACCGTGTTCGAGAACATCGAGTTGCCCCTTCTGTATCAGAAGATTCCGTCGGCAAAACGAAAGTCTATGGTAAACAGCGTGATGGAAAAGATGAGTATCGTCCACCGGAAGAAGCATTTTCCGCAGCAGCTTTCAGGGGGCCAGCAGCAGCGCGTGGCCATCTGCCGGGCCGTTGTCGGAAATCCGAAGCTGATTCTGGCCGACGAGCCGACAGGGAACCTGGATTCGGTCAACGGACTCGAGGTCATGGAACTGCTTGGTCAGCTCAATGCTGAAGGAACCAGCATTGTGATGGTCACCCACTCGAACACGGATGCCGCACATGCGAAGAAGATTATTAAACTGTTTGATGGACAAATAGTTAACGGAACCAATTAAGTTTTCCCATGATGAAAATGTTCCCGGTATTTTCACCGGTTGTCCTGCCCGGGCTTCTCCTGATCATCCTGGCCACCGCTACATCGGCGGTTTGCTCTGCTCAGTCAGAACGCAACCCCGGGGCTGAAAAAGTGTGGACGCTCGAAGAGTGTATCGCCACGGCCAGGGTTAACAACATTCAGGTCATGAGGCAGAAACTGCAGGAAGATGCCGGGAAATCCGACCTGCTTTCAGCCAGGGCAGGCACGCTTCCCTCTGTCAGCGGCTGGTTTTCGCACAACCTCAGTTCGGGCAAGACGGTAAATTTTGAGGATTACAGCTACATCAACACAACCTACCAGGATGGTAACCTGGGCCTGCAGGCCTCTTTGCCCCTGTTTGACGGATTGCAGGGATACAACCGGATCCAGCTTGCCAAAATGAATCTCAGGACCGCGGAGCAACAGACCCTGGCATTGGAAACCCAGACCACCCTGCTGGTGGTAACCGCCTACCTGCAGATCCTGCTATCGGAGGAGATGGTCAGCATGGCGGAGGAGAAGCTAAAGGTCAGCAAGGATCTGATCTTCAGGGCTGAAGAGTTTTTTAATGCCGGCCGGATTGCCAGAAGCGAGGTTTTGACCATCAAATCGCAGGAGGCACAGGATCAGCTTGAACTGGTCACCCGTCAGGGGGAGCTTGAAATGGCCTGTCTGATCATGCGGCAGCTGCTGAACATCGAAGGAGAGGGGCCTGTCAGGGTTCAATCGCCCGGCGACATACCCATTGAACGATTATCCCTTCCATCAGCCGAATCGATTTTTGAATATGCGCGAAGTAACCAGCCACGCATTCTGGCCGCTCAAAACCGGGTTCTGGCCAATGAGGCTTCACTCAGTCTGGCCAGGGGTAACACGCTGCCATCCCTCAATTTGGGGGGACTTGTATACTCCAGGTACTCCGAACTGGGGGTCAATCCTTTGGATCCCGGAGCCATATATTCTTACAGACAGCAGCTGTTCGATAACAACTACATGCGGGCCAGCCTGAATCTCAATATTCCGATCATGTCGCGGTTCTCAACCCAGACCCAGCGGATGATCTCTCAGGCCCGGGTCAACGTTCTGGATTCAAAACTGGCGCTCGAGCAGGAGCAGAAAAGCATGAAGGAGGAGATCCAGCAGGCCTCCTCACAGGCCCGCACGGCCATGGCCAGACTTGCCGCAGCTGAATCGGCTGCAACCAGCGCCAGCGAAGCCTATGACCTGGTGAAGCAGCAGTTTGAAGCAGGAAGGGTTACCGCCATCGATCTGAGAGTATCGGGCAATCAGCTTCTCCAGGCAGAGACCAACCGGCTTCAATCGAGATATGAATTGCTGCTGAGGTCAAAAATCCTCGAGGTGTACCTGGGCAAGGAGATCTCGCTCTGATCTCAGCGTTAACGGCTTACCCTGATCGAATCCACCGGGTTGGTGGTGGCTGCCTTCATGGCCTGAAAACTGACAGTTACCGCGGTGAGTAAAAGACTCAAAAGGACAGGTACCAGAAAGACCATTACCCCCGGATTGGCTCTGTAAACGTAGTTTTGAAGCCAATCGTTCATGAAGAACCATGATACCGGCAGGGCAATGACCATCGATATCAGGATCAGAATGAAAAACTCCCTTGAGACCAGTGCGACGATTCTGCCCTCGGATGCCCCCAGCACCTTTCGGATGCCGATCTCCCGGGTTCTCTTTTCAATGGTGAAGGAGGCGAGGCCGAACAGTCCGAGACAGGCAATAAAAATGGCCAGCACGGTAAAGAGTGTGAAAACCGTTCCCCTGTTTCTGTCGGCTGCAAACTGCTGTTCAAACCTTTCATTCAGGAACTCATAGGAGAATGGCTGACCGGGAAAGATATCTGTCCATGCCTGTTCGACAACTTCAAGCGCCCGGCCGGTGTTTTCTCCCAGCTTGACATAAAGGAGATTCAGGTTGATCCGGTAGATCATCATCAAGGATTCGACCTGGTTGTACATGCCGGTCTGATGGTAGTCCTTCATCACCCCGATCACCTCGGCCCTGAGGGTGTTGGCATCCCCGAGTTCCACTTTCTTTCCCAGCGGTTCCTGCCATCCCATCCTGTTTGCCAGCGTCTGGTTGACGATGACACCCAACAGGGTATCCGAAGGCATATCCTCCCTGAAATCCCGGCCTTCAGCCATTTCAATGCCCAGTGTGGTGATGAAATCATGGTCGACTACGGTGAAGTTCACTCCCCTTTGGGCCATACCTTCAGACGTTTCAATGTTCATGATCACCTTACTCGAACCTTCTCCGATCCTGGTGTTGGTGGCGCCCACTCCGGCGATGTCATTGCTTTTCAGGAGATTTTGCTTCAGCAGGGTGAATTGTGCGGGCCGTTCTCCATCCGGGAGAGTCAGACTGATTACGTTTTCCATACTGAACCCCTGGTCCATTCGACTGAGGTGATTCAGCTGAGCATATACGATCATGGTGCAGACGATCATGGCTATGGAGATGCTGAACTGCACGACCACCAGGATTTTTCGCAGCAAGGATCCCGATCTGGCTGATCCCGATTCAGATTTCATGACATGAGCCGGCGAGAAGCCTGAGAGATAAAAGGCCGGGTAGGTTCCGCCGAGTATCCCGATCAGAATGACCAGTGCGACGAGGCTTATCAGTGCGGCCGGGCTCCAGAGGATCGATACATCGAAACCCTTTCCCGACAGCTGGTTGAAGGCGGGCAATAAAAGGATCATGAGCAGGCAGCTGATCACCAGGGATATCAGGGTGAGGGTGGTTGATTCGGCCAGGAACTGCGCAACGAGCGCCCCGCGCCCCGACCCGACCACCTTGCGGAGGCCTACCTCCCTGGCTCTCCTGGCCGAACGGGCTGTGGCCAGGTTCATGTAATTCAGCGCTGCGATCAGGATCAGGAAGAAAGCGACGATTCCGAATATATACACATAGACAATGCTGCCGGTTGGTTCAGGTTCACCGGCATTGTCCGAATAGAGATGGATTCTTCTGATGGGCATCAGTTCATACCTGATTGAAATCCCCATGCTTTCAAAAATCGGAGCCATGTACTTCGTATACATCTCCTGGAGCTTGACCTCAAAATCCGCCACATTAACATTTTCAGGGAAAAGCAGGTAGGTGAAGACACCGAAATTACCCCATGAACCCATCTCCTGAGGCAGGCTGAGCCTTGATACCAGGGCATCGAAACTGAAGTGGCTGTTGCGGGGCACATCCCTGATCACCCCCGTCACGTTGTACGACCGATCACCCGATATGAGGGCCTTACCCAATGGATTCTCCCTGTCGAAATACTTTCGGGCCACCGTCTCTGTCAGCACAATATCATCTGGACGGCTGAGTGCGGTTGCAGGATTGCCGTAGATAAACCGGTAGGTGAATATGTCGAAAACCGTGGTGTCGGCATAATAGAAGTTCTCCTCAACAAATTGGCGCTCCTCATGCCTGAACAGCGCCTGGTTGAAGTTGATGAACCGGCAGGCGCCCTCCACATCCGGATAATCCGCGACGACCTGGGGTGCAAAGGGTATTTGCGCATATATCCAGGTGAACTCGTCATCGGTCTCCTTGATATGGGATTGAACCCGGTATATGCGACCTGCCTTGTCGTGGTATCGGTCATAGCTCATTTCATCGGTCACGTAAATGATCAGAAAGAGCGCACCTGTTATGGCCAGGCTTAGGCCAAGGATATTCAACAAGCTGTATAAGAAACTCTTGCGGATGTTTCTCCATGCGGTTTTCAACAGATTACGGAGCATTTTGGCGGATGGTTTGGATTCCTTGAATATAAGACGGATCGGGTCAGGTATGTGTTACAATTTAAAAACAAAACCTGTAACCTGTAACCTGTAACTGTCCAACCAGCAACCAGCAACCAGTAACCAGTAACTTTTTCGTACCTTAGCTCTTCCCCCTCCCACAGGTCTCTTTACCATGCGAACCGAGGGCTCTTTTTTATTGGTACTTGCGGGACTGCTTCTTTTGCTGAATGGCTGTGCCAATGAGGTGGAGGTTCATTCGCCTGAAGGGTCGCTGCCGGTTGTTTATTGCCTGCTTGACCTGGATCATGATGATCAGTATGTCAGGGTTGGGCGCACCTTCAGGGGTGGTCAGGGGATGAATCCGGATGGTCTTCCGGATGATAGTCTGAGGATCCGCGAGGAGCACCGCGTGTATGTTGAGCGGTGGGACCAGGGACTTCTGGCTGAAACCATAGAATTCGAGCCGGTTGCAGGATTTCAGCGTGACAGCGGTCTTTTTGCTCCAGGGCCGCTTGACATCTACCGGGCCAGTTTCAGGGTGCGGTCAAACACCCGTTATCTCCTCTATGTCTGGTTTCCGGCCGATGACAGGATGGTATCGGGCGAAACCCGCACGGTGGGTCGTCCCGTGATCGAGGATCCCAAGCCCTTGTCGTCGCGCGAGATCACCTTCATTCCCGAACGCAGCTACACCCTTCGCTGGTTCACCGGCAGCGATTCGGGCATCAACCAGGGTTGTTTCACGATCCGCTATCTTGAATATTTGCAGGGAGGTACCCAGCTGCAAAGCTTTCAGCTTTACCTGCAGCCCTATTATGTGACCCAGACCGGGAGCTGGGTAAGCCAGGTGGTTTCGCCCAACCGGTTTTTTAACGCGCTGATCGAAAACATTCATGTTGAAGATTCGGTGAGCCGCGAGTTGTTACCTATGGACTTCACGATGATTACCGCCGGAGATGACCTCTCGTTTTTCATCAAGGCGCAGCAGCCTTCCTTCTGGATGAATCTCAGCCAATACACCAACCTCGACGGGGCCTTTGGCATCTTTTCTTCGGTTTCGGAGATTTCGGTGCCGAATCTACGCTTATCAGACCTCACCCGTTATTTCGTGGCAACCGACAGCCTGACGCGCAAACTGAATTTCAGAAATCCCTATGAATATCCCTGATTGTAAAAAAGAGTGGCGGCCGATGGCCGGATGCAGGCCGGTTGCGTTGTTTCTCATTTCGCTCTGCATCATGATGGTCTCGGGGGGCTGCCAGCCAGACCCCGAAGGTCAGGGTGACGCTCCCTTTACCGACCCCAACATGGGCATCCTGCAGGTTGATTTCATCAATCCGCCATTTAACCGCTTGCCTGAGAGCCGGGTACACAGGGCCAACCTATGTGTGGGCCATACAGCCGACAGCATTTACCGTGGACTGTTCATCGACTGCGCCAATGTTTCAGACATGCAGAAGAGCTATACCTTCACCCTGCTTCCCGGCATTTACTATTTTCAGGCCGGAATCACCTGCTCGGCACTGGGCGACTCGTGCCTCTGGGGCGGGTTTCCGGGTGGCAGAATGGGGATGCGCTGGTCGATGGAGCGGGTGGTGATTGAAAAGGGGAAGACCACAACAGCCAGGCCAGATTTCCAATGAGACCTTCGAAGTTACCGATACGGGCGGCCCTGGCACTGGCAGGAATTATGATTCTGGCGGTGACCTGCCGCAAAGATGAAACCAGACTTCCACCGGTGATCGACCTCAGGGTAGAGCCGGCGCAGGGAGCCACCACCGATACCTTTCGCTTCGACGCCTCGCGCACCGTGAGTCAGAGCAGCAATACGAAGCTCTATTTTCAGTGGGATTATGGCACGGAGGGAAGCTGGAGCACCCTGCCTTCAAGAAGCGCCCTGCAGCAGTTCAGGTTTATGAAACCGGGAATTTACAGGCTCCGTGTAAAAGCGGTCACCTCGCGCGGGGGGATTGACTCAACCGAGGTGGAGATCCCGGTGGTGCAGGGTTTTTCGAAGCCCGGAGCGGCTTTTGCGGTTTCACACGATACGGCCAACATCCTTACCGAGGTGCGTTTTGATGCATCCCTTACGCATGACGACGAGGATTCGCTCGCCACGCTGCAGTTCAGATGGGATTTTGAGACCGACGGCATCTGGGATACCCCTTTTACGGCTTCTCCCCACGGCATTTACCGTTACCCGGAGGTGGGAAAGTACACCGCTACCCTGATGGTGAGGGATCCATCGGGACTCGTGGGTTATGCGAAGCGGACTGTGGTGGTCAACCTGCGCGATCCTGACCTGGTGGTTGATTTTTCATGGCTTCCTGAGCGGGCCACCGCTGGAGACACCATTCTGTTTGATGCTACGGCCACGCATCATCCTGCCTATCCCGATATGCAGCTCACCTACCGTTGGAAGTTTGAGGAGGGCGACAACTGGACCGAAGAGCTGACAGAACCAACGGTCAGGCATCGTTTCAGGAGTATTCAGTCGACCCGGGTGATTCTGAGGGTTAGCGAACAACGTGGACTATTCAACGAGGCGGTGAAGCGGATTCATCTTGATCCGGCCAACCGCCCCCCGGTGGCCGGGTTTCAGGTTAGCATACCCTACGGAAACATCCAAACGCTGTTTCTTTTCAGTGGATGGCTAAGCAGCGACCCCGAGGATCTTTCCTCGAGCCTCGAGGTGCGCTGGGATTTTGAAGGAGATGGCAACTGGGATACAGAATTCAGCACCGAAAAGATCGTGTATCATCGGTTTACGGTTCCGGGATCGTTTAAAACCACTATCCAGGTGCGGGATTCGAAGGGTTTGACCGACAAGTCAAGCCAATTGATCACGGTGAGTCCCTGGTTGAACGAGACCGGCATGATCATGGACACGCGCGACGGACAGCTGTATGGAACGGTGAAAATCGGTAACCAGTGGTGGTTTGCCGAGAACCTGAAATATGAGGTGACCCTGAAGCAGCTTGAAGAGGATGATACCACCATCTGGAAGCCCTGGAAGGTATGGCTGGATTTCGAGGAGCAGTCAAAATGGAAGGAGCCGTTCGGAAGGTTTTACCACATTGGAGCGGCCATGGAGAACAAGGAGCAGGGAGAGCCTGACAATCCCGATTATCAGTATGCCCTTTGTCCGAGGGGCTGGCATGTTGCCACCCGTGCCGACATGGAGGAGCTGGCAGATTACCTGGGCCGCGACCGGATGGCTGAACGGCTCGAAATCGGGGGAGATACCGATTTCAATTTACAGTATCTGGGGTATGTCGACTGGACCATAACCTGGCTGAACATGTTTACTCCACTGGATACCATCTATACCTACAAGGAGACCTACGAGCAGGGCTACCTCTATTCATACGAGCAGCACACCTTTGAGCAGCGGATCGACACCTGGGCGATGCGCTTCACCCGTCACACCCATGCCTGGTGGGAGGGGTGGGCACCGACAAAATACTTTGTTCCGGTGCGCTGCGTGAAGGATCGGTGACAGGTGACGCGGTAAGAGTGACGAGTTACGAGTTACGAGTGACGTATACAGTAATCAGTAAGCTGGATGCTTATTCATCATCACAGATCGCTATGCATCGCATTTTTTGGTTTTTTTATTAATGTCCGTAACTTGTTGTCTGCCTATTTTATAAACACATCTGAAACTCGAAAAACCATGCGAAAGAGCATGAAATAACGGTCCGGATGCTCGGAAATATGAGCTCAGGTATTTTTGATTATATCAAGGATTGGCCATTTGTAGAACGGACTGCACTAAATAATTGGGATGTTCAGTTTACTGCTGATTCATTGGTTAAAGTTGGCCTTAAACACCCTTTAGCGAAATCAAATTTAGAAACCCGGGATATTCGTTAAAATGTAAGCCTCCGGGGAGGCTCGAATGTACCCTGCTCGAAACTTTTATCAAGTCTCCTATTATTTGAGCTATGTATTATCCATGATTTGGACAGTGGCCTCAATCCACTCCAAAACCCCCTCATGGTTTGCGTATAGTTTGCAGCTCCCTCCAAAAACGAAAAAAGAGACACAAATATATGCCTCTTAATTTCATCACACCCACACCCACACCCACACCCACACAGTGTTGGCCTTGCGCGGGGCCTTCGTGGGCCCAGCTGGGCTATGGCAAATTCATAATAAACAGATAATGAGGCAATAAGAAATTGAGAAATGAAAATAAGTCAAAAATTGGCTATAAAATGTTTGACACTAAAAATGTGCGAAAATATCAGAGTTCAAGACATGAAATATCCGACAAACAATTCGTTAGTTTTCATACAGTTGAGAGTCATCAGTAGATTGAAGGGATTGAAAACGAAAATTCTATCTTAGACAAACAATATCACGATGTGTAAAACCATTCAAGGCATACTGACAATAGCAATCTCGATTGCACTGTACTCGTGTAACAGCCAGAAGCAAAATAATGGAGATCTTCCCGTCATAGATATTGTAACAGCCTACCAAGATCCAGCAATTCAGCTTTCATTGAGTGAGGTGGTTGATCATATTGAATACGTTAAGTTAGAAACAAAATCTGAGTGCCTGATTGGCAGATTGCAAAGCCTTGCTTTTTCTGAGAACTATATTGTTTTGTATACCTCATCTAATCGAATAATGCTTTTCACCAAGGGAGGAGCCTATCTTCATGACATCAGCGGTTATGGTAAAGGGCCGGATGAGTATACTTCCATCTATCTTGAGTCCTTGATCATTTCACCAGATGAGAACTATGTTGCTTTTAGAAGCCCAAGCAAGATCCATCTAGTTAAGCTTGATGGTTCCTTTCAAAATAGCTTGACCGTAGAATCAGGTGCCGTTGATGCAATTACTTTTGATCATGATGGTTCACTGACCGTGTATCAGCAGAAACAGTTTTTGCCTGATAGCGGAGGTTGGTTGATATTAAAATATGACGAGAGTCTGGCGATAAAAGACAGCCTTCTATTTGCAATACCTGATAAAACAACACTTGGCCAAATGCAGGTCCCTGATCTTTTTATTTCTCATGGGAATGACATGTATTTCAGGCAGGTTTTCAATGACACTGTATACAAGATTAGCAAGACTAAAAATTCCGAATTAATTGAGCCAAGTTTCACCTTGAATTTGGGAGAAATGAAGTTAGCTTCATTCCAACAATCTTGGGAAGAATTCTCCCTAAAGTACTTCTTGGTTACTGGCTTACACGTTTCAGATCAGTATTTCTTCATCAAACTTGAAGGAAGAGCAAGAAAGCCTGAGCCAGGGGCAGGAGCAAACGAATTTGTGTGGTTTAATCGACAAAACAGGGAGGTGATGATGTCCAATGGCATTATAATCAACGACATGGACGGGGTTAATGATTTCTGGATTAAATCAACGCCAAAAAATGGTGGGTTTTGGGATCCGATCGAGATCGTTTCCGCCAAGCCTTTTGTAGAAAAGGGCTCGGCGAAAGTTGAAGATTTGGCTACTCCAAAGAACTATGAAGCACTTCAGCAGCTACTTGCTGATTCGGATATTGAGGACAATCCTATAATCCGGATTCTTCATCTGAAATAACGGATTCTTTCTATCTTTGGTCTATGGACCTTTTTGTTCAACATAACATCCAAATAGCTGAACTTTGTCAACAACACAAGGTGAAAGAACTGTATGTCTTTGGCTCCGCCATTAAGGATAATTTTAATGAGACCAGTGACATTGACCTCCTGATACAATTTGCGAATGTTGACTTGATGGAATATTTTGACAATTATATGGATCTGAAGGAAGCGTTTGAAAAATTATTTGGAAGGCCGGTTGATTTAGTAGAAAACCAGGCAGTTAAGAATCCAATTTTCCGTAGTATTCTCGAAAGGGATAAAAAGCTATTGTATGAACGAGAAGATTCTTAAATGTCTACATGATGTTAGAATGGCGATATCTGAAATTGATTCCTTCTTGGAATTGATTCCTGATGATTTCATCGAATATGGTAAAAGTCAAGTTATCAAAAGAGCAGTAGAAAGAAATCTTGAAATAATTGGTGAGGCTGTTAACCGGATTCTGAAGGAAGATGCACTTTTCCCAATTGAAAATGCTAATCGAATAGTCGGGCTAAGGAATCAGATTATTCATGGTTATGACTCTGTCTCTGATGAAAATATTTGGGCAATATTGCATAATCACTTACCAAAACTCAGTCTGGAAGTTAATGCAATGATAAATCGTGCCCCCATTGATTAATAGCCTCAATAACCTAGCAAGACAAAAAAAAGGCCAGTATCTCTACTAACCTTAGTCTCTTCACACCCACACTTCTTAACACACTCACACCCAAACAGTGAGGGCATGTTGAGCGAAGCGAAACCCCGATAGCAAAGCGTATCGGGGCGGGCGGCCTTCGTGGGCCCAGCTGGGCTTGAACCAGCGACCCCCTGATTATGAGTCAGATGCTCTAACCGACTGAGCTATGGGCCCTTTCTCCCGATATAATTCAGGAGGAGTGCAAAGATAAGAATTTTTTGGGATTTACGAATCGGTTGATATCATTGGGTTTGTGGGGAAACGGGATGTTGATTTTGAGGATGTTGATGGGGTGCTTTGTTCAAATTTAAACGAGATTTGGGGAGGGGAGGATTTTGAGTGAGCACGAAATGAGCATGGATTTTGAACATAAACCCACCCTAATCATTGTGATGAGAATAAGTGATTAGAGGTCTGAAATTGTTGGGAGCAAAAAATGGGTTACAATTTTTCTCCCTGCGAGTGTGTTCAATTTACTGGGTCAAGTTTACACTTTCATTGCTTTATCCATATCTTTCCTTTATCATTGTTTACGCTAAGTGTCCCCAACTTTGACCTAAAGCAGAGTTGACAGGTTTTTTGTATTGAACGAATGGGTTTTTAACGAAATGAAGTTGAATGCATATGCTTGCATGACAGACCCCTGGGAATTATTTAGAACAGAACCTAGGGGCAGAGTTTCCCTCCAACTTAACTGGAGGTAGGTCTCTGGACAAAACCTGATGAACCCG
>CAYGOU010000035.1:0-16205 GCA_964351455.1 uncultured Porphyromonadaceae bacterium | reverse complement strand
GTCCGTAATAGGATAGGGTCTCCGCCGGAACCCGCTCAAGCAGTCCCTGAACCTCCTCAACCATTCCTTCTTCAAGACGCACCTTCAGTCGTTCGGTAATTCTCCTGCGCCGCTCAAAAACCGAATAGCGGATGCCAATAACGATAGAATTCAGAGAAAGACTCTCTTCGGATGCTGGTACCCTGGATGCCGAATGGCTGGCGATCTCAATGGCACGGATCAGCCTCTTGCGATGACCGGTATCGGAGACATTATGCAGCGGCCCATAGGATTTCAGCATGCCAACCAGCTCTTCATTGGTGAGCAATCCCAGCTCAGCCCTCAAAGCCGGATCGGGTGCCACCTCCCTGAGCCGGAAGGCCTTCAGGATCGATTCGAGATATAGTCCCGACCCCCCGCACAGCACCGGCAAACAACCGCGGCTCTGAATATCCCTCACCGCCCGCATCGCCTCCTGCTGATATTCGAACACGGAATAACGGTAACCCGCATCCACAATGTCAATCATGTGCCATGGAACCAACCGGCCATTGACCATGTAGTCGGCGGCATCCTTCCCGGTTCCCAGATCCATTCCCCGGTAAACCTGCCTTGAATCTGCGCTGACAATCTCCCCGTTCAAACGGTTGGCAAGATGTGCAGCCAGGGCAGTCTTGCCTCCAGCGGTATGACCGATGATGGCCAGCAATTCAGGGGATCCGCTTAATGAGCTCATGCCTGCTAAGATAGAAAAGTTTTTATCTGGCATTTTGCGTACTTTTGCCGCAAATGAAAAAAGAGAGCAACCGCATCGATATCGTTAACAGGCAGGTGTTCCGCGAATATGAGCTCCTTGAGCGATTTACCGCCGGAATGGTGCTGCTTGGTACCGAGATCAAATCGATCCGGTCAGGTAAGGCCTCTCTATCAGACGCCTGGTGCCAGGTTCGGTCGGGCGAACTCTATGTGACCGGCTTGTCGATTACCCCCTACGAACTCGGAACTCACAACAATCATGAGCCCCTCCGCGAACGGAAGTTGCTGCTGAATCGTACCGAACTGCTAAAGCTTGATCGTAAGGTGAAAGAACGCGGATTGACCATCGTCGTGATCCGCCTGTTCATCAGCAATGAAGGACTGGCCAAGCTTGAGATTGCACTGGCACGCGGAAAAGCCATCCACGACAAGCGGGATGACATCCGCAAAAAGGATCTTGACCGCGATATGGGCCGGCAGGTGAAAAACCACCGGTCGTGATCCGTTCCCTGAACCCTAGAAGTTGGGACTCAGCAGGTACTGCTCGTAGAAATCATCAATGACCTGCACCGCCTCTTCGGCCGTATCAACCAGCTTGAACAGGTCAAAATCGGTGATGTTTACATTGTTTTCCCTGGTATGCATCACCTCCTTGATCCAATCAAACAGCCCGCTCCAGTAATCCTTCCCCACAATCACAATCGGGAACTTCCCGATCTTCCCGGTCTGGATCAGTGTAAGTGCCTCAAATAGTTCGTCGAAAGTGCCAAACCCACCCGGAAGCACGATGAAACCCTGGGAATATTTCATAAACATGGTCTTCCTCACAAAAAAGTAGTCGAAATTGATCAGCTTATCCTGATCAATGAAGGGGTTGGAATTTTGTTCATGGGGAAGATCGATGTTGATGCCGATCGATTTTCCCTTGCCTCTTCGGGCTCCCTTGTTAGCCGCCTCCATGATGCCGGGCCCCCCGCCGGTGATCACCCCATAGCCCAGCTGTACGAGCCTGTATCCGATCTCCTCAGCGATCAGGTAATATTTGTTGTCGGCAGGCGTGCGCGCCGATCCGAAAACGGCAACACTCGGACCAATGCGACCAAGCTTTTCAAAACCTTCAACAAACTCGGCCATCACCTTGAAAATTCTCCAGCTGTCTTCGGTCTTGATCTCGTTCCACGATTTGTTCTTGAAGGCTTCGCGGATCATGTCATGCTGATTCATGATTCTTTCGGTTTTTCTGATTCAGGATAATGGTTGCCCTGTGAATGTAAGACTTCTTTCAAATATTTTGCAGTATAGCTGCCCGTGACCTCGCTGATTTGCTCGGGAGTTCCCTCTGCAATAATTTCTCCGCCTCCGTATCCTCCCTCCGGACCGAGGTCAATGACGTGATCGGCTACCTTGATCACCTCCATGTTGTGTTCAATGATGATGACGGTATTTCCCTTGTCAACCAGTCGGTTAAGAACAACGAGCAGTACCCTGATGTCTTCGAAGTGAAGTCCTGTGGTGGGTTCATCCAGAATATATACAGTATTTCCCGTGTCACGCTTTGCCAGCTCATTGGCCAGTTTTATGCGCTGGGATTCCCCACCTGAAAGGGTGGTCGATGACTGGCCGAGGGTCAGGTATCCCAGGCCCACCTCATTCATCGCCTGCAACTTCTGCAGAATCTGTGGATGGTGCTCAAAGAACTCCATGGCCTGGTTGATGGTCATGTCAAGAACATCGGCAATCGATTTTCCCTTGTACCTCACCTCCAGCGTTTCGCGGTTGTACCGCTTCCCCTGGCATGTCTCACAGTGCACATAGACATCCGGAAGAAAATTCATTTCAATGGTTCTCATGCCAGCCCCCTGACAGGTTTCGCACCTTCCACCCTTAACGTTGAATGAAAAGCGTCCGGGCAGATAAGCTCTGATCTGTGCCTCCGGCAACTTCGTGAACAGAGAACGGATTTCTCCAAAGACATTGGTATAGGTGGCTGGATTTGACCTTGGAGTGCGCCCGATGGGCGATTGGTCGACCACGATCACCTTGTCAACCTGATCCATTCCCAGGATCTGGTCGTATGGTAAAGGATCTGCCAGTGACCTGTAGAAAATCTGGCTCAGCACCGGGTAGAGGGTTTCGTTGATCAGCGTCGATTTGCCACTCCCCGATACCCCCGTAATGCATACCAGTTTGCCCAGGGGCAGGTACAGGTCAACCCCCTTGAGATTGTGCCCCCTGGCTCCCTTCAGGATCAGAACTTTCCCACTTCCCGGGCGACGTTGGCCGGGAATCTCGATTTGCCTGTGCCCGTTGAGATAGGAGGCCGTAAGGGTGTCTGATCTGAGTATCTGATCCGGACTCCCCGATACCACCACCTGTCCTCCGTGCCTGCCTGCCATCGGTCCCAGATCAACGACATGATCGGCCGCCAGGATCATCTCCTTGTCGTGCTCAACCACAATGACCGAATTGCCGATGTCGCGCAGCGTCCTCAGGGCCTCGATCAGCTTCAGGTTGTCGCGCTGATGCAGGCCAATGCTGGGTTCATCCAGGATACAAAGCACATTGACCAGCTGTGATCCTATCTGGGTGGCCAGGCGGATCCGCTGTCCCTCACCCCCGGAGAGGCTCCTGGTGCTTCGGTTCAGCGAGAGGTAATCGAGCCCAACATCCAGCAAAAACGAGAGCCTCGACCGGATCTCCTTGAGCACATCCCGGGCAATCTTGCGCTGTCGGTCGCTGATGCGATCCTCAAGATCGGCAAACCAGGCTGCCAGCGATGAGATATCCATCCCGGCAAGTTGGGCAATGTTCTTTCCATCGATCAGAAAGTATAGCGACTCCCTCCTTAGGCGGGATCCTTCGCAATGACTACAGGTGGTCGTCTGAATAAACTGTTCGGCCCACTTCTGTACTTTTTTTGAACTCTGATCATCCTTCTGCTGCGATATATAGCTGACGATGCCGTCGAAACTCAGGAAATAGTTGGAGGTCGACCCCAGGGGTGTCTGTTCCAGCTTGAACGATTCGTCAGATCCCAACATAATGACCTGCATCGCCTCCTCAGGAATATCCCTTATCGGATCGTCAAGCTTGAAACCATATTTGCGGGCGATGGCCTCCAGTTGCCAGAATATCATGCCCTGACGGAATTTGCCAAGCGGAACGATTCCTCCGTTGCGGATGCTCAGTTTGTCATCCGGAATAATCTTGCGCTGATCAACCTCGTGCACATATCCAAGACCTTTGCAAAGGGGACAGGCCCCCTGGGGACTGTTGAACGAAAATGAATTGGGTTGCGGCTCGTCGTAAGATATGCCTGTGTCCGGACACATCAGGTGGCGGCTGTAAAAGGATGGATTCTCCCCCTCAAATCCTGTGATCATGATCACCCCCTTGCCCTCCTTCATGCCGGTCTGGATCGATTGCTTCAGCCTCTTAACCTGATCTTCGGCCACAACCAGCCGGTCGATCACCACCTCAATGTTGTGGGTTTTATAACGGTTGAGCCGCATACCGGGAATCAGCTCCTTCATCTCCCCGTCGATCCGGGCGTATATGTAACCCTTTCTGCGAATCTGTTCAAAAAGCTCTTTGTAATGCCCTTTGCGCGATCTGATGACGGGGGCCAGAAGAAGCACCTTCTGATCCTGGAAACGTTCGCCAATTTTTTGCAGAATCTGTTCATCGGTAAACCTGACCATCGGCTCTCCGGTCTCATACGAAACGGCATCCGCCGCCCGGGCGAATAGCAGCCTGAGAAAATCATAAATCTCGGTGGTGGTTCCCACCGTACTCCTGGGATTTTTCGAGGTGGTCTTCTGCTCGATCGAAATCACGGGACTCAATCCCGTAATCTGGTCAACATCCGGACGCTCCATGGTACCCAGAAACTGCCGCGCATAAGCCGAAAAGGTCTCCATGTAACGGCGCTGACCCTCGGCATAGATGGTGTCAAAGGCCAGTGAAGTCTTTCCACTGCCGCTGAGCCCGGTGAACACCGTCAGCCGGTGACGGGGGATGGTGACGTCGATGTTCCTGAGATTGTGAACCCTGGCTCCCCTAACCTCAATGAATTGGTCGCTCTTCAAGGTTACAAATGAATAACTTCGCCATAGGCGGCTGCGGCTGCCTCCATGATGGCCTCAGACATGGTGGGGTGGGGGTGAACCGTCCTGATCAACTCCTCTCCCGTAATTTCAAGCTTGCGGGCCACGACGATTTCTGCAATCATCTCCGTGACATTGCTTCCGATCATATGAGCACCAAGCAGCTCTCCGTGCTTTGCATCGAAAATCAGCTTGATGAATCCATCCTTCGCCCCGGAGGCACTTGCCTTCCCGGATGCGGTAAACGGAAACTTGCCCACTTTAATTTCTATTCCAGCCTCCCGGGCCGATTTTTCGGTCATTCCAACCGAGGCAATCTCAGGCTGGGTATAGGTGCAACCCGGAATGTTGTTGTAATCCAGTTTATCGGGATGATGACCCGCAATCTTTTCAACGCAAATGATCCCTTCAGCCGAAGCAACATGCGCAAGGGCCTGTCCGTGAACAATATCCCCGATCGCATAAATGCCGGCGACGCTGGACTGATAGTAATCATCCACCTTCACCTTGCCTTTCTCGATCTCAACGCCAATCTGCTCAAGTCCAAGGTTCTCAAGGTTCGGTGTGACCCCTGCTGCCGAAAGCACCACTTCAACGGTTCTGCTTTCGGTTCCCTTCGGGGTTTTGATCTGCACCTCGCATTGGTCTCCCCTGACTTCAGCAGATTCAACCGAAGAACCGGTCAGAATCTCTATACCGGCTTTTTTCAGGCTCCTGGCCAGCGCCTTGCTCACCTCCTCATCCTCATTCGGCACAATCTCAGGCATGAACTCAACAAGGGTCACGCGGCTTCCCATGGTGTTGTAAAACGAGGCCAGCTCCGTTCCGATGGCTCCCGATCCCACCACCAGCATGGTTTCAGGCAGCGATTCCAGTACCAGGGCCTCCCGGTATCCGATGATTTTTTTGCCATCCTTCTTCAGGTTCGGCAGCTCCTTTGACCGGGCTCCCGTTGCCAGGATAATGTGTTTCGCCTCCACCCTGGTGACCCCTCCATCCGAAGCGGTTACGTCGACCTTTCCGGGTGCGGCAATCTTTCCGAACCCCTGAATCACCTCTATCTTGTTCTTTTTCATCAGAAACTGAACGCCCTTGCTCATCCCATCGGCCACCGACCGGCTGCGTGCAATGATTCTGGCAAAGTCGGGCTTCACATTGCCCTCTATTTCAATGCCGTAGTCCTTGGCGTGACGTATGTAATCCAGAACCTGAGCCGATTTCAGCAGCGATTTGGTGGGAATGCAGCCCCAGTTGAGGCAGACTCCTCCAAGTTCTGATTTCTCCACCACGGCGGTCTTCAAACCCAGCTGCGATGCCCGGATGGCGGCTACATAACCGCCTGGTCCGCTCCCGATGACAATAAGATCGTATTTCATGTTGTTCAATCGATGGTATAACCTTTTATAACACCAGACGACTCATTTTTGTTTCATCATTGACCAATAGCGGGATATAAGCTTGCCGGCTGCGGGGTATGATCCCGTGGTTCCGTCAAGCACCTCCCTTTCCATCTCTGATATCAGCTCTTTCATGCCCGGGTGGGCATAAAAGCGGTCTGAAAGCTGCTCCCGGATGGTCTGATGCATTCTGAGAAGCGCCTGGTCGCGCCTCTTTAAAGCGAACGAGCCGTTGCTCCGGATATGTTCAAAAAAGCGGCTGATTTCATCCCATAAATCTGAAATGCCCCTGTTTTCATAGGCCGAAAGGGTCACTGCCTTGGGTACCCATCCATTCTCCTGTGCCGGAAACA
The DNA here is from genome assembly GCA_964351455.1 of uncultured Porphyromonadaceae bacterium. Classification (GTDB taxonomy): domain Bacteria; phylum Bacteroidota; class Bacteroidia; order Bacteroidales; family UBA12481; genus JAGHDB01. The sequence goes on along the minus strand of CAYGOU010000035.1, from coordinate 9,614 downwards.
GATGCAGCGCATTCTGGTATTCGAGCATCGCCCTCCGGCTGGCATCAAGATTATCACCGTCGGCTTTGGTGATGGCGATCACATCTGCCATCTCCATGATCCCCCGCTTTATCCCCTGCAGTTCATCCCCCGCCCCTGCAAGCATGAGCAATAAAAAAAAGTCGACCATCGAGTGGACGGCAATTTCAGATTGTCCAACCCCTACGGTTTCGATGAAAATGATATCGTAACCGGCCGCTTCGCAGAGGATAAGCGTTTCGTGGGTTTTTCTGGCCACCCCGCCAAGCGAACCTGCTGATGGGGAGGGGCGTATGAAGGCTTGGGGGTCGTTGGCGAGCTGCTCCATGCGGGTTTTGTCGCCCAGAATGCTTCCCCCTGAGCGGCTGCTGCTTGGATCAATGGCAAGAACGGCTATGCGGTGCCCAAGTGCTGTGAGATGCTTTCCTGCTACCTCAATGAAGGAACTCTTGCCAACCCCGGGCACTCCGGTGATCCCGATCCGCATTGAATTTCCGCTGTGGGGAAGGCAGCGTCTCAAAATCTCCTGGGCCGTCTCCTGGTCGGCTTCAAGATGGCTTTCGATGAGGGTGATGGCCCGCCCCAGCGTCGGACGGTTGCCCTTCAGAATCTTGTCGGTAAACTCTTCGGGGGTGGGCCTGGTTACCCTGCGGCGAATGTATTTTTTCGCAGCCTCCGGATTAACGGATGGCGGCTGTTCAATGCCCTCCTGAACCCGTAGGGCAGATTTGCCTGTATGTGGGTTCTTGCTCAAATCCGGGTCTAATTGACAACGTTTCCGATGATCCTCAGCATCACCGATGGTGTACTCGGATCGTTCATGATCAGGGTGACCGTATGAAACTGCCTTCCGGTTTTTCCGGTGCTGTTGAAAGTAACCAAAATTACCGCCTCTTCACCACCCGGAATTTCCCTGCGGCTGGGTTCTGAAGCGGTACATCCGCAGGTAGCTGAAAGGTCACGGATGATCAGGGGATCTTTACCTTCGTTCCTGAGAATGAATTCGTGTATGATCTCTTTGCCTGGCTTAATGTCGCCAAAATTGAAAACATCGCCGTTGAGAACCCCCCTGGGTGCGTTTTCGATCTGCTGACGGGTCATTTTGCTGAAATCCTCCCCAATAGTGGCACTGACCGCGATAAAGTTCTGGGTGAACTCCTCATCGTTGAAGTAAACCGATACCTTTTGTATCTGGTATCCCCAGGCATCGATCTTTGAGGCATCGTAAGTTCCGATGATCACCCCCTGGGAGCCTCCTTCAATCACCTCAGGCACGACCCTGAATGACAGATGTGACGGTGGATTTGGGAGGCTGATCCTTACCGGCGAGGCAGATTCATTGAACACGCCCAGGGTATCTGTGCTGATCCGGCCCTTCACCACATTCATCATGGCCATATGATTTGACCTGAACCGAACCTGACCCATCCTGATCGGAAACTGCTCGGCCAACGATTTGGGTTTAGGATTAACCATTCCAACCACATAGAGGTTAACCGATGATTCCCGGGCATTGGATTTTACCGTTATGATCTTTCGAAATGCCCCCGGTCTCCCCACCGGGTCAAAATTGACCAGGATCGATCCGCTTGCACCAGGCTGAATTGGTTGCTTGCTCCATTCAGGTATGGTACATCCGCAGGTGGTGGTTGCATCGAGGATCACCAGTGGCTGACTGCCGTTGTTGATGAACTCAAACCTGTGCTGGACCACCCCGTCGGATTCACCTATGGTACCAAAATTGTGGTTGATTTTCTTAAAGGTGATCGAGGGTTCAAGAAATTGTCCCTGTGTCATCACCAGCCAACCGGCACCCGCGGCCAAACAAAAGACTAGGATTGCTCGTTTCATAGTAATCAGATAAACGTACACAAGCAGATACATTGTGTAAAACGATGTAAAATTAATAATTTCAGCACGGCGTATGAAAAACCGGAGAGGATATATCGTTTTACTGATGTGCCTGGGATGGATGGCCTTCACCAATTCTGCCAGCGGACAGTTCTATAACGGACTGCACATGAACTTTGGCAAGAACCGCATCCAGTACCCGCGAAGTGATATCCTCGAAAGCGAGTTTTACAGCTCTTTTTACCGCTTTGACCGGTTCGACGTATACTTCTATCCAAACGGCCAGGAGCTGGCAGAGTACCTCAGCAAGAGGGCCCTGACCGAATTGGCCCGCATGGAAAGCTTTTTCGAATACTCCCTGAATAAACGGGTGATTTTTTTGGTTTTTAACCGACTGACCGATTATCGCCAGAGCAACCTCGGATTGGTTTCGGGCAGGGAAGAGACCAACATCGGAGGGGTGACCAAAATCCTCGACAATAAAGTCTTTCTCTATTTTGAAGGTGATTACCGGAAATTCGATCAGCAAATCACCGCCGCAGTCACCGAGGTTATCCTTCAGGAGATGCTGTATGGCGGATCCATGCGTGACCAGGTGACCAGCTCCGCCCTGCTGAACCTTCCCGAATGGTACTATAAGGGTTTGATCTCGTTTCTGAGTAAAGGCTGGGATGTCGAGACCGACGACCGCGTGCGTGACGGGATCATCAACAAGAGATTTGCCAAATTCAATCAGCTCAATGGCGAAGATGCCATCCATGCAGGCCATTCTATATGGAACTTTGTTTCAGAGACCTTCGGCAGATCGGTCATCCCTCCCATCCTTTATTTTGCCCGGGTAAACCGAAATGTCTCCTCCGGCTTCACTAATGTTCTCGGGATGTCGCTCAATGCCCTTACCTATGAATGGCTTCATTTTTACCAGAGCCGTTACAGCCAGCCTCCCTACCAGGGCGACCTTCCCGAGTACGGTGCCATCAGGATAAAAAACAGAAAGGATCTGCACTACTTTCGCCCCAGGATCAGTCCTGATGGCCGTTACATCACCTACGTTTCAAACCGCAGCGGACGCATCAAGGTTCACCTCCATGATGATCAAACCGGCAAATCGACAGTAATCAACCGAACCGGTGCCAAACTCGGACAAATTGAGGATTACACCTTTCCGGTCGTAAACTGGCATCCGACCGGAGAACTGCTCGCCATGGCAACCGAACATAAAGGAACCATCCGCTTCAGCATCTTTCCGGTTGAAACCCGAAAATGGGAGCATGATACCTGGGATACCTTCCAGAAAGTTTTGGATTTCGATTACTCCGACGATGGACTCAACATCGTTTTGTCGGCAGTGATCAAAGGACAGAGTGACCTGTTTATCCGAAACCTCCTGTCAAGAACCAACCGTAGAATTACCAACGACCGGGCCGATGACCTTCAGCCCCGGTTTACCGGAGCCTCCCGTGAAATTCTTTTCTCTTCAAACAGAACCAGTCTGAGTCTTACAGAACAAAAAGAAAACGATCTCACCTCAGCTTCCTATGACCTGTTCATCTATTCGCTGGCCGAAGAAGGAGATCAGCTGGTAAAGATTGCCGAGGATCCCTATGCCGACCGTATTCAGCCTGAGCGGCTCACCGACCGGCGTTTTGTTTACCTGGGGGATGACAACGGAATCAGAAATCGTTTTGTGGCCACCTACGACAGTACCATTCTGGCCATTGATACCACGGTGCACTACACCTGGTTTACCCGCTCAACTCCGCTTACAAGGTACCAGACCAATATCATTGACCAGGATGTGGTGGCTTCAACAGGCACCTATACGGAGCTCTTCCGTTTCAACAACAAATACAGGATCCACCGCGATCTGCTGCCGGCTCAGTCCGGGGTAAAAGAACTGGCTCCAACCTCTGCAAGATTGAGAATCAATCGAGAACAGGCACGCCGTGACAGTCTTAATGCCATCCTCAATCGCCCTGTTGAAGCTGTGGTTGAGCAGGCCCGGCGGGTTTTGCAGCTTGGTGCCGATTCGGCAGCCGATCCCAGGATGGTCAACATCAATCAATATCTCTTTGAAGATGAAAAGGTTTTGTCGGCAAACAGGATGCTGGCCGGAGAAAGCTGGCTGAGCCGGCTCAGAGACCCCCTGGGTAGGAGAACAACAGAGTTTCCGCAGATCAGGATCTATCAGCCTGCCTTTTATGTCAATTACCTGGCATCCCAGGTTGACTTCAATTTCCTGAATGCAAGCTATCAGCCTTTCACGGGAGGGGCGGTGTACTACAATCCCGGCTTCAACATGATGTTCAAGGTGGGTACGCAGGATCTTTTTGAGGATTACAAACTCACCGCCGGTGTCAGGTTTGGGGGCAACTTCGACAGCAACGAATATCTGCTGAGCTTTGAAAACCTGAAGTACCGGGTCGATCATGAAGCGGTTTTTCACCGGATGGTGTATGTCACCCAAACCTTGAACGGACGCTCCCTGGTTAAATCGTCAACCCAGGAGTTCTTTTACGTGGCCCGATATCCCTTCAGCCAGGTTTCATCCGTCAGGGCCACACTGACAGCCAGGGCCGATGAATACACTTTTTTATCAACCGACCAGGGAAACCTGAAGCTGCCCGGGCTAACGAAATTGTGGGGAGGACTCAAGATGGAGTATGTCTTCGATAACACCATGAGTACAGGACTTAACCTCTATGACGGTACCCGGATGAAAATCTGGGGAGAGTATTTCAAACAGGCCAACGGCAATTTCTCCAATGTTTTTGTGGTTGGAGGAGATGTCCGTCACTATCAGCCGCTGCACCGAACCCTGATATGGGCCAATCGCCTCGCAGCCAGCACCTCCTTCGGGAGCGGCCGCCTCATATACTACCTGGGAGCTGTGGATAACTGGACCAACCTCTCACGCAACGTTGAGACCTTTGATTACAGTGTTCCGATTGATACCACCCAGTTTTTTGTGTACCAGGCGCTTGCTACCAACATGAGGGGCTTTACCCAAAACATACGCAACGGAAATAGCTTCGCCGTGTTCAATTCTGAAATCAGGTGGCCCATCTTCCGCTATTTTGCCAACCGCCCGATCAATTCTGATTTCCTGAACAATTTTCAGGTTATTGGTTTTTTTGATGTGGGCACTGCCTGGAGTGGCCCCTCTCCATGGGACGAGCGAAACCATTTCAACCTCGAAATCATTGAAAAAGGTCCGATCAAGGTGGTCATCCACAAAGGAAACCAACCCGTTGTTGCCGGATTCGGCTTTGGACTCCGCAGTCGCCTGCTGGGGTACTTCGTCAGGTTAGACTGGTCATGGGGCATTGATAATTATGTACTTTTACCCCGCCTCTTCTATCTATCATTAAGTCTTGATTTCTAAATGGATCTGAAGGAAAGCATCCGGAAAAAATCAGCCCAATACCTCAGCGAGATCACCGGCTATCGCAGGCATATTCATGCCCATCCTGAATTGTCATACAAGGAGGAGGAAACGGCATCCTTTGTCGAAACGATCCTCAAGGGGTGGGGCCTGACCCCGGTTAGAGTGGCCAGTACGGGCGTTACAGGACTGATTGAAGGGGCATCGCCGGGTGCCTGCATCGTTTTAAGGGCGGAACTGGACGCCCTGCCCATACAAGAGGAGAACCAGGTTCCCTACCGATCTGTAACTGATGGGGTCATGCATGCCTGCGGGCACGACGTGCATACCGCTTCACTACTGGGCGCTCTTAAGATTCTGATTGATCTGAAGGAGCATTGGACCGGAACCGTGAGATATCTGTTTCAGCCTGCCGAGGAGGTTTTGCCAGGCGGAGCCTCTGAGGTGATTGCCTCGAAGGTGCTTCAGCAACCGATGCCGGATGCCATGCTTGCCCAGCATGTGTTTCCTGAACTTGAAACAGGCAGAGCGGGATATCGGTCAGGACCCTATATGGCATCATCCGACGAAGTGTATATTGAGGTCAGGGGAAAAGGGGGCCATGCCGCCTTGCCCCACCAGTTGACCGATCCGGTGCTGATCGCCGCTAACCTGATCGTTGCGCTGCAACAGGTGGTTAGCAGGCACGCTCCTCCTGAGGTGCCGACTGTTCTCTCCTTTGGAAAGGTCAACGCCCCCGGGGCAACCAATGTTATTCCCGACAAGGTTTGGCTCGAGGGTACCTTCAGAACCTTCAGCGAATCGTGGAGGGGCAAGGCCCATCAGCTGATCCAAAGCATTGCCGAAGGATTGGTCACCTCCATGGGTGCTACCCTCGAATGCCGCATCGTCAAAGGCAATCCATCCCTGATAAACCATGCAGGACTTTCATCAGTTTTTGCGCAGGAGATGTCTGACTACCTTGGGCATAACCAGGTCGAAGAGCTTCCAATCCGGATGGGGTCTGAGGACTTTGCACGCTATGGAGCTTTGTATCCGGCTTTCTTTTACCGCCTGGGAACAGGGATTCAGAACCGGAATACAGCCATACATACATCCACCTTTGATGTGGATGAGAGCAGCCTGGAGCACGGCATGGGTTTACTGGCCTATCTTGCAGTAAAATTTCTCAACTGGCAAGAAGGTTCTTGATCCTGGCCCTCAGGTCTGCAAGGTTTTCCTGGGTCGGAATGTACTTTTGCTTTTCGGTGGTCATCACCTGAAAGCCACCCTCTTCCAACATCCGCTGCATCTCTTCAATTTGCTTGGGTCCCCAGCCATATGAACCAAAAACCAGCGACCTGCGGTTTCTGGGTGAAAGTCCAGTCAGATAAGTCAAAAATGCCGCCATGGTGGGAAGCATCCTTCCATTTAGGGCAGGTGATCCGACACAGATGTACTCCGAACCAATCACTTCAGTCATGATGTCTGAAATATGATGATGCTGCAGGCTGAGCAGGGCGGTCTTATATCCCGATTGCTCAAAAGCATCCTGTATGGCCAGCGCCATCTTTTCGGTCGAATGCCACATGGTATCATACACAATCAGCGCACGTTTGTTGATCTCGTTGCTGGCCCACGACTGATATGCATCGATGATTTCCCTGACATGTTTTCTCCAGATGATGCCATGGCTGTTGGCGATCATGGCTATATCCAGGTCCTTTATTGTTACGAGAACCTTCTGTACCTGGCGGGAGTAGGGAAGAACAATGTTGGCATAGTATTTCCTGGCCTCCAGCATGGCGATGTCAAGGGGGTACTCATCATCGAACCTTTCTGAGGAGGCGAGGTGCTGTCCGAAAGCATCGTTTGAAAAAAGTATTCTCTCTTCAGGCATATAGGCCACCATGCTGTCTGGCCAGTGAACCATCGGCGCCAGTACAAAATGGAGATTTCTTCGGCCAAGGTTCAGCACCGTACCCGATTCCATCGTGCGGATTTTCCAGTGGTGCTCGAAGTGCTCCGATAAGCCCTGTTCACCCTTTGGAGAGGTGATCAGAGTTGCACCGGCAGCCAGTTTCATGATCTCCGGAATTGCTCCCGAATGGTCCATCTCAACATGGTTGCAGATGACATAATCGATTTTCGATGGATCGATCACCGAGGCTATTCTCTCCAGCATTTCTTCGGTGAGGTGCTCCTTAACGGTGTCGATCAGTGTAACCTTTTCGTCAATAATGAGATAAGCGTTGTAGGAGGATCCTCGCTGGGTGAGGTATCCATGAAAATTCCGGAGGTTCCAGTCGATGGCTCCAACCCAGTATATGCCCTCAGAGATCGGTATGGCTTGCATGCATCAGTCGTTTAAAGGATCAAATTCAGATTTTCTGACCGCACAAAGCGGACAGATCCAGTTATCAGGCAGATCTTCAAAAGAGGTTCCCGGCGGAATTCCGCCTATCGGGTCTCCCTGCGCAGGATCGTATACGTAACCGCACGACCTGCACTTGTAAGGGCGGTCGTCCATTATTCAGCAGCCTGGGTTTCGTCAACGAAGGTGCGTCCCCTCATTTCACGGTCAATCATCAGGATGCCATGGCCATGTCCGCCAATCATCCTTAACTCTTCAAGAATGGCTTCGGCATTCGCTTCCTCTTCAACCTGCTCAGAAACATACCACTGCAGCATGTTGTTGGTGGCATGGTCCTTCTCTTCAATGGCAATGTTGACCAGGTTGTTGATCAGGGAGGTGACATGACGCTCATGGGTGAGGGTTTCGTCGAAAATTTCAGCCACATCCTTCCATTCGGTTTTAACCCCGGCAATCGGCTGCAGGTTCACCCTTCCCCCTCTTTCATTCACGTAATCAAAAAACTTCATGGCATGAGAAATCTCCTCCTGCCACTGAACCTTCATCCAGTTTGCAAAGCCCGGCAGATTCTGACTTTCACACCATGCCGACATCGACAGATAAAGATAAGCCGACCAGATTTCTGCGTTGATCTGATCATTGATCGCAGATTCGATTTTTTTGTTTAGCATGTTCGTTATTATTAGTTAATTGTTACTTTTTCCACAGGCCGTGCAGGTTGCAGTACTCCCTGGCGCCCAGGATGGTTTCGCCTTTGCCTGGATGAAAAACCGCCTCGGGCTTTTCACCGGGCTTCAGAAATCTGCGGTAAACACCCCGGTCGGTCAACAGTTCGATCCAGACTATGTAATGGGCGTCAAGCATGGGATGCTCCTGGTTCTGACCCACTCTCACCAAAACTCCTTCCGGGAGAATTTCAAGGTGGGGAACATGTTTTTCAATGGAGGTGTCGGCAGTCAGTTCCTCAAGCTGGTTCATCTCTTGTCCGCAACAAACGAGGGTTCCTCCGCCGGCATATTCAACCTCAACGATGTTGCCGCAAAGCGAACAGCGGTAAATGTCATGTTTCTTGAGCATATCGTTTGATTTTTGGTTTTTATCGGAGGGTAAATTTAGGGCTTATATTGCGCTTTTTCAAGTATCAACCTGCTATCGGATGCTTTCATCAGCTCTTCCGGAGTGGCAGCGCTTTTCTTCATGTACCTTGATACAATCCTGTATCCCAGCCAGGAGCCTGCCCTCCCGGGAGACTCATTGCCATAATCGCGGGTAAAGGGTGCCTCTTCAGTCAACCTGCGGATGGCCATCCTGTCTTTCGTGAAAAGGATGTTTTCTCTGGCCAGGAAGCTCCACATCGCATTTTCATTTTCCCCGAGCCATTTAAGCTGATCATCCCGGTACCTGAAGATGCGGTTTTGTGACATTCCGGGCAGTAGTTTCTCCAGAAGGTACATCACCTTTCCCTGAAATACCATATGATCCAGCAGGGTGGCATCCATGCCGGGGCCCTGCAGTTCACTGAGTATCCAGGCACGGACGGCATCTGGAACCAGGTAGTCTGGTTCTTTCAGGTCAATCAGATATTTTGGAAAGCCAAGATCCTGATAATAAATCAGGTCCTTGCCCAGGTAATGATCGAGTCCTATGCCGAGCAATCCCGGCAGGGTCACGAACGACTGGTTGAAGCCCGACAAGTAGGTCAGCACCTCAGGGGGATGACTCGCGCCACTCCAACCTGCAAAGGTTTCCAGTGCCCGCATCAGCTTGCCGGCATCACGGATGCTTTGCCCGAAGAGGGAATCGGATCTTCTTTTTAAATCTATGATGACCGGGTCTGATGTGAACTCACCCAACAATATTTGAGCCTCGGGCAGGGTATCCGGACCGGTTCGGATGATGAATTCGGTGAAGGCCTGGCTGAAATCCTGGATCAGTTCCGGCTGTTCTCTTCTCCATTCATAGAAGGTCCCGGCCGGATGGTTGAAAAGTTCCTGTTCGAAACGAAAA
>CAYGOU010000034.1:15437-16228 GCA_964351455.1 uncultured Porphyromonadaceae bacterium | reverse complement strand
GATCACGTCTGAGATAGCCATCATCGTCAATATTACCAAGGATATATGAACCCAGGGCCTCCTTGTGGGCATCCATAACCCTGAGGGCCAGCTGATTCGAAAGCGATTCCCTGAAGGAGATCCCGGCCGAGAAGGGGATTTCAACGGCCCTCTCGTCATCGGCTGAATAGTTTCGGGGATTGAGGCGGTAGGCCGGAATGTCGGCTTCGTCGCGGAAGGATTCAATCGACACCTCATCGCGCTCTTCATCTGTGTCGTCGGCCAGCAATTCATCAATCGCCTCGGGATCGTCTTCACGGCCTTCCTCAAGAACCGGGTTCTCTTCGAGTTCTTTCTTGATGCGCTGCTCAAGCTGGATGGTAGGAACCTCCAGCAGTTTGATCAGTTGAATCTGCTGAGGAGAGAGCTTCTGGAGGAGCTTCTGTTGTAACCTCTGCTTGAGCATTTTGCGAACTCTGATTTGTTAATTGCAATATACAACTTTTTAAAACTCTGCGTTGCGCGGCGTTCTCGGAAAGGGGATGACATCCCGGATGTTCGACATCCCTGTTATGAAGAGGATGAGCCGCTCGAAGCCCAGTCCGAACCCTGCATGAGGCGCGGTGCCGAACCGCCGGGTATCCAGGTACCACCACATCTCCTTCTCGGGAATATCCATTTCACGCATGCGTTCGACGAGTTTTTCGAGGCGGTGTTCACGCTGCGATCCTCCGATGATTTCGCCAATGCGGGGGAAGAGCACATCCATGCCCCTGACCGTCTTGCCGTCTTCGTTCTGGAACATATAGAAG
>CAYGOU010000034.1:14992-15427 GCA_964351455.1 uncultured Porphyromonadaceae bacterium | reverse complement strand
ATATAGAAGGCCTTGATTGACCTGGGGTAATCGGTCAGAATGACTGGCTTTCTGAAATGTTTTTCAACGAGGTAGCGCTCATGCTCGGCTTGCAGGTCGGATCCCCAGGTGACCGGAAACTCCCATTTCTCACCCGACTTCATCAGGATGTCGACCGCATCGGTGTAGCTCATTCTGACGAACGCATTCTCCAACACAAAGCGAAGGCGCCCGATCAGTTCCTCGTCGTACATTTTATTGAGAAATTCAAGATCCTCCATGCAGTGGTTGAGAGCATAGCCCACGAGGTACTTCAGGAAATCCTCCGCAAGGTCCATGTTCTCACGGATCTCATAAAAGGCCATTTCGGGCTCAATCATCCAGAACTCGGCCAGGTGCCTCGGGGTGTTGGAATTCTCGGCCCTGAAAGTGGGACCAAAAGTGTAGATCTCGCTT
>CAYGOU010000034.1:0-14982 GCA_964351455.1 uncultured Porphyromonadaceae bacterium | reverse complement strand
GTCCGGATACGGTCAGGCTGGTCTCACGGCCAAAAAAATCCTGATTGTAATCAATGTCTCCGCTTTCAGTTCTGGGCGGGTTTTTCAGATCGAGGGTGGTGACATGGAACATCTCCCCGGCCCCTTCGGCATCGGATCCGGTGATGATGGGGGTGTGGAGGTAATAGAATCCCTTGTCGTTGAAGTATTTGTGAATGGCATAGGCCATGGCGTGACGGATGCGAAGCACGGCACTGAAGGTGTTGGTGCGGGGCCTCAGGTGGGCAATGTCGCGGAGGAATTCCATGCTGTGGCCCTTTTTCTGCAACGGGTAGCTCTGAGGATCGGCAGTTCCGTACAGTTCAAGGGTATCAACCTGGATCTCAACCGGCTGTCCGCTTCCTGCCGATTCAACCAGTTTGCCAGTGGCTGCAATGCAGGCGCCGGTGGTGATGTTTTTCATCAGCTCCTCATCGAAGCGAGAGAGATCGGCCACCAGCTGTATGCTGTGTATGATCGAACCATCGTTGAGGGCGATGAAGGCGATCTGTTTGTTACCCCGTTTGGTTCTGACCCAGCCCTTAACGGTTACAACCTGCTCTTCAGGCTTCATGCCGAGCAGGGTTTTCACCTTGGTGTGTGCTAATTGTACCATGATTTCTCTTTGATCCGGGCAAAGATAATAAATAGCACAGGATATGAGTCGGGGGAGTCAGCTACCGGGTTTCATAGCTCCACTCAAACCCATCCTTCTTGTCTTTCACCACCACGCCAAGGCTGGCGAGTTGATCGCGGATGCGGTCGGAGCTTGCAAAATCCTTGTTTTTCTTGGCCTCGAGACGGTATTCAAGCAGCAGGTCGATGAGCGGAGCGGCCAGCTTGCCTGCTCCTGACTCCTCCTCCGGTTTTTCGATTCCCAGGATCTCTCCAAGCATCAGATCGAACAGCTGTAAAAGCTCACTGCGTCCTTCGGAGTTGATCTCCGCCTTGCCATCGGCAACCGAGTTGATCAGCCTGACGGCATCGAAGAGGCCGGCGATCATCACCGGGGTGTTGAGGTCGTCGTTCAGGGCATCGAAGCACTGCTCTCTCAGCGAGTCAATGCTGAATGAATCGCTGTTTGCCACAGGTAGTCGGGGAATCAGGTTCCAGGCGTTCATCAGGCGGGCCAGTCCTTTTTCGGCTGCCTGCAGCGCTTCGTTTGAGAAGTCGAGGGTTGAGCGGTAGTGGGCCTGCAGGATGAAGAAGCGGATGGTCATCGGATGATAGGCTTGCTGCAGCAGGGGATTTGAGCCGGTGAAAAGCTCATCAAGGGTGATGAAGTTGCCCAGCGACTTGCCCATCTTCTGACCGTTGATGGTGATCATGTTGTTGTGCATCCAGTACCTGACGCTTTCATGGCCGTCGGCGATGGTTGACTGGGCGATTTCGCATTCGTGGTGAGGAAAGAGGAGGTCCATGCCACCACCATGGATGTCGAATGGAGATCCCAGGTAGCGGGTGCTCATGGCAGAGCATTCGAGGTGCCAGCCCGGAAAGCCTTCGCTCCATGGCGAGGGCCAGCGCATGAGGTGCCTGGCGTCGGCCTTCTTCCAAAGTGCAAAGTCGTATGACCTGCGCTTTTCATCCTGTCCCTCCAGTTCGCGGGTTTGTGCAATCAGGTCATCAAGCACCCGGCCCGAGAGTCTGCCATAGTGGTATTTCCGGTGGTACTTCTCTACGTCGAAATAGACCGATCCGTTGGATACATAAGCATAACCGGCCTCCAGAATCTTTGTAACCAGTTGCTGCTGTTCGATGATGTGTCCGGATGCTCTGGGTTCTATGCTGGGTTTGAGTACGTTCAGTGCATCCATGTTGCGGTGGTAGCTGTCGGTATAGCGTTGCACCACCTCCATCGGTTCGATGAGCTCAAGCATCGCCCTTTTTGAAACCTTGTCCTCACCGGCATCGGCGTCGTTCTCGAGATGACCCACGTCGGTGATGTTTCGTACATAGCGAACCCGGTAGCCGAGATGCTGCAGATATCGGAAAAGCAGGTCAAAGGTGATGGCGGGACGGGCATGGCCGAGATGTGCTTCACCGTAGACGGTAGGACCGCAGACGTATAAACCGACGAAAGGGGGATTCAGCGGAGTGAACTTCTCCTTTTGCCGCGACATGGTGTTGTATATGGTAAGCTCGGCCATAAAAGCTTTTCGTTGCAGATCTAAATATGGACTGGTAAAAGTAAAAAAAAATTAGCCAGAAGGAGGGTGGGTAATGCCTGGCTAATTTTTCAGACTGGTAAGTCGGTGGGAGGCTGCCTCTTCTCAAGACAGCCCTGGGATTAAATTGATAGGCGAACGCGGGGTGCTTTGTCCCCGATAAAAATCATTGCTTTCTGGTTCTGATCAGACATTGAATTTTGTTGACGCTGAAACAAATCTAAGCCGGTTAACTGAAATACGAAACAGCAATTAGCGGATGAGCAGGCTGAATGAGTGTGTATGTCGTTTTCAGGTCTGGTTGTGCGGATCAACCAGATTAAGACTGAAATCTCCCAGCCTTTCGAGAAACTCCTTTTTGCGACCTGCCGAGACCGAAACCTGTGAACCGTCGGTCAGGGATACCATGCCCCCCCTACCCCTGTGGTATTTCTTCACATAGATCATGTTGATCATGTGGGTGTTGTGTATTCTGAAGAAACCGAGTCCTGAAAGGATATCCTCGAACTGATTAAGCGATTTTGAGACGATCTGACGATCGCCGCTGTTCAGCAAAAAAATAGAGTAGTTGCTTGAAGCCTCTATTCTGACTATGGTGTTGACATCTACGACGATAAGTCCTTCAAGGGTGGGCAGGCTTATCTTCATGAAGTTGTTTTGCAGGGCCTGGTTCAGCACCTCGAGGCGCTGCCGGATGTTATTCTTCGGCTTAAGTCGGTTGAATCGTTCAACGGCCAGCTGAAGGTCCAGGTAATTGATGGGTTTGAGCAGGTAGTGGAGGGTTGAGAATTCAAAGGCTTTGAGGGCAAAGTCGTTGTAGGCGGTTACGAAGATGATCTCGAAATCTACTGCCGGAAGCTTTTTGAGCAGGTCGAAGGCATCCCCGTCGGGCATGGCGATGTCCATGAAAACCAGGTCGGGTTTAAGGGTTGTGAGTACCTGCAGGCCCTCTGCGACAGAGCGGGCAGAGCCTATGACCATGACATCGGGACAGTACTTATCAAGCAGGGCCTGCAGGGTCAGCAGGCTTTTGCGTTCATCCTCAACAATGACCGCCTTGATCCGGTTGGGCGGGGTGGCTTTTATCTCCATTGCAACGGTATTTTCAGCGAAACACGGGTTCCTTCAGCTCTGCCCTGAGGATCATAGAGATCGAGGATCTCCAGCTGGATCTTTTGGTCGTTCATCTTGTTCATCAGCATGATTCTTTCCTCAACGTTTCTGATCCCGGTCGATTGGTGATTGATTCTCTTTTCGTTTTTTTCGGCAGACTTTTTCCGGCCGATTCCATTGTCCTCAACGATGCATTCGAAATAGTTGCCTCCCTCCAGAAAGCTGATGTGCAATTCTCCCTTTTGGCCAAGAGGCGCGAGTCCGTGCCAGATTGCATTTTCTATGAAGGGCTGAATAAGCATCGGGGGCACAAGGGTATCGCTGTATTCAAGGTTCGGGTCTTTGATGATCAGGAAATCGAATTTCTCCTCGAACCGCAGTTTTTCCATGTTGAGATAGAGGATGAGCGTCTCAATCTCTTCTGAGAGAGTGATCAGGTTCTTTTTTGAGTTTTCAAGAATCCGGCGTATAAGTGAAGAAAAACTGACCAGGTAGTTGTTGGCGATGAACTCTTCGCGTTGAAGAATAAAATACTGGACGGAATTGAGCGCGTTGAAGATAAAATGGGGGTTCATCTGGGACAGGAGCGCCTTTTTCTCAGCCATCATGAGTTGCTGTTTCTGCATCTCTCTGCGCTCGATGATTCTGATGACATTTCGGATGATGACAAAGAGCAAAGCCACGCTCAGAGCGACCAGGAGGATGATAAAGATGGTTTTTTCGGTGTACTTTTTGGCAATGTCAATCTGGATGCTCTTTTTGTCCAGGTTTTCCGGATTTTCAGGATACCAGGCTTCGATTTCGAAGGTGTAACGGCCGCCCTTCAGACGGGTGTATATTGCCTGGAGGTTCTCGCTGCTGATCCAGTTCTTATCATGTCCGACGAGCCGGTACCGGTGAATGATGTCCTTATGTTTCCGGTAGGATATGGCGCTGAAGCTGATTGAAAGATTGTTTTCGAATGCTTTGAGCCGGTAATGCTGAAGATCGGGATAACTCAACTCATTGGCCTGAAAGTCGGTGATCACGAGGTATGGTTTCGTATAGGTGGGAAGCATCACCGTGGGGTCGAGCGACAGCAGTCCCCGCGTGGTGGCTACCCAAATTTTGCCCCTGAATGCTCCGATCTGGTAGATCCGGTTTGAGGGCAGGCCCTCGCGCATGGTAAAATACTGGATCGAATCGGGCAGGTAGCTGCCCGGGTGCAGAAAAATACGGTTTAAGCCGGCACCGGTACCTACCCAAATGGTGGAATCATTTTCGGCAAAAATGGCATCCACAATTTCGCTCGAGAGCCCCTCCTTTTTCCCGATCCGGGTGGTGGTGTTATCCGGATGCAACACCACGATCCCGTGCTCTGAAACTCCAAAGACCATGCGGTTGCCCATTTGCACAATTCCGCTGGTTCTGAGAGAGAGCAGGCTGTCAAATCGGGACTGAAACCCGGGATACCCGCCACGGTTCACCATGACTCCGGCAAATTGGGATCCCATCCAAACCGCCCCTTTGTCGTCTGCAAAAAGGGTTCGGATCGACAGCATTGCCTTTTGGTATTGGATGCTGTCGGGGAAGGTTTTTTTTATATCCGCACCTCTCGTAAGAGTGTATTCTCCTTCAGGATCAATTATTTGGAAGGTGTTGGGGTAGGCCGCCATGATCTTACCTTCTGAA
This sequence comes from uncultured Porphyromonadaceae bacterium, assembly GCA_964351455.1. Taxonomy (GTDB): domain Bacteria; phylum Bacteroidota; class Bacteroidia; order Bacteroidales; family UBA12481; genus JAGHDB01. The sequence continues at coordinate 10,012 of CAYGOU010000034.1, read as the reverse complement.
ATCCGGGCCATGGCATAGGGGTAGGATCCGTAACCCCTAAGTCCCGAGGTATCACCACTGTTGTTCATCTCAATCAGCCGGTTTGCCATCAGCATCAGGGTGTTCTGTTCGGTTTTCATGACTCTCCGGATGGGACCGCTGGTCTGGAGGATTTTTTGATGCGTCACCTGTTGCGGATTATCACCTTCGTCAATCCTGAAGAGAATTCCACTTTCGGTTCCATAGTAAAGCTGGTCGTTGAGAACATCAAAGCTCCTCACGATTCTGTCTTTGGAGTCGAAACTGGGGGGGTGGTAAACAGCCATTCTGGTGGTGTTCATCATGAAAAGGCCGTTTCCCCGGGTTGAGATCCAGTAATTTCCCTCATGATCCTGCAGAATGCCGGTGACCAGTTCATTTTCGAGATAAACGTGGGGGGTGCTGTCTAAGTTTCGATCTGAAAACCGGTATAATCCTTCGTAATCCACACCGATCCAGAAGTTTCCCTCGAGGTCGGCAAAAACTGCCATCACCTCGTTTTCGAACCGGCGCTCTCCGATGACCGACTCTCCTCTGACGTGGATCACCGTATTGCCGATGCTGAACAGAAAATGGCCGGGATCATCTCCGATCTGGTGGATGTATTTACGGTTTGAATTGGCAATGTTCAGGTAATGCAGGGTGATGTAAGTACGGTCTCCCACTCTTTCAATCACTGTGGGCCGGGGGGTTTCGTACCCTGTTCCCAGTTGCATGTCCCAGTAATAATCGTCGCAGCAGGCAAAAAGGCATACGTCTGCCTGGCTACGGCCATCAAAAAGGCCGGTGACTTTCTGCTGCACTCCGTCGGGGGTAATCCTTAACAGGCCTGGATCATTGAAAGCCACCATCAAGGTGTCTCCGCGCAGGGCAAGTTGCTGGATGAACCTGGCGTTGTTATCTGGTATTGCAAGGGCCGTGCTGTAAGGAGAGGGAACCAGCAGGTGTCCCTGCTGAACACTGAGATGATTGTTTATTGAGCTGGTCCAGACCCTTTGATCTTGCTTCAGATAGTAGATACGGAGGTGCACATTCTCTTTGAGTCCTTCACTCATGGTGAAGGATTTCCAGCTGATCCCGTCGTAGCGGCAAATTCCCCGGCTGGTGGCGGCCCACAAAACCATATCCTTGTCAAAAACGATATTGAACACCTCGTTGGAGGGAAGTCCCGATTCTGTATCGAACTGCCGGTAAGCAGGATCCTGGGCTCCGGATGTTAACCAGAGATTAAGAAAAGCCAGCAGCAGAACAATGCGGGGTGCTTTCATGTTTAGTTGGCAGCAGCAGGGGTATCTATTTCAAAAATAGTGTAAAATGGGGATACCGCTGCGGAATTGCTTACTTTTGAAACATAATCAATTACCATGAGAAAACCCAACCAATCCCGGCCCGCGAACGGCAAGAAGCCATCCCTGCGCAGCCGGATAACGGATGTTTTCAGTCAGAATCCATCCCAGTCACTTAATTACAAACAGATCAGCGGCAAACTCAACCTAAGGGATCCTGAAGAGCGAAACCAGGTCATGGGCATACTCAAGGAGATGGTGAGGGATGGAGAACTGAAGCCCGACGGAAGGGGTGCCTTCAGGATGAAAAGCCGCGGCGGATCGATCGTCGGAACCGTTCAGATGATGAAATCAGGAGCGGCAACAATCATCACGGAGGATGTCAACGAGGAGGTTTTTATCACCTCACGCAACCTCAACCGGGCGCTGCAGGGTGACAAGGTTAAGGTTTATCTCTATGCCCGGAAGAAGGGTGGACAGTTGATCGGAGAGGTGACCGAAATCCTCGAGCAACGTGAGCGACTCTTTGTGGGCACCATTGAGCAGTCGGCCAGTTATGCCTTTCTGGTTGCAGACAACCGCGACATGCCGCACGACATATTCATCCATCCCCGGCACCTGAACGGAGCCAAAGAGGGGATGAAGGCGGTCGTGAGGATCCTGGAGTGGACCAAGGGAGCCCGAAATCCCTTTGGTGAGGTGGTGGATGTGCTTGGAGTGGCCGGTGCCAACGACACCGAAATGCATGCCATCCTGGCCGAATTCGAATTGCCATACAAGTTCCCCGAGGAGGTGAATGCCGCCGCCGAAAAAATCCCGATGGAGGTTCCTGAAGAGGAGATACGAAGCCGTCGCGATTTCCGCCGCATACCAACCTTTACCATTGACCCTGGAGATGCCAAGGATTTTGATGATGCGCTCTCGCTCAGGAAACTCGAAAACGGAAACTGGGAGGCTGGGGTGCACATCGCCGATGTGGGATACTATGTGAAGCCCGGCTCTATGATCGATGAGGAGGCATATGACCGGGGGACCTCGGTTTACCTGGTCGACCGGGTGGTGCCGATGCTTCCTGAAAGGCTTTCAAACCAGATGTGCTCGCTGCAACCGCAACAGGAGAGACTCTGTTATTCGGCGGTACTGGAGTTGAACGACCGTGCCGAGGTGGTTGACCAGTGGTTCGGACGCACCGTGATATTCTCTGACAAGCGGTTTACCTACGAAGAGGCTCAGCAGATCATCGAAACCGGAGAGGGAGAAATGAAGGATGAGGTGCTGACCTTCCATAAACTGGCCACCATACTCCGTCAACAGCGCTTCAAGTCGGGAGCCTTCTCTTTTGAAAGGGCAGAGGTCAAGTTCAACCTGGCGCCCGATGGCAAACCGCTGGGGGTGTATTTCAAGGAGGCCAAAGAATCAAACTGGCTGGTTGAGGAGTTTATGCTGCTTGCCAATAAAAAGGTGGCCGAAAGGATCGGAAGGGTTAAAAAGGGCCAGAAGGCCCAGACTTTCGTTTACCGGATTCACGATCGCCCCAATCCTGATAAACTTGAGAATTTCGCCAACTTCATCAATCAGTTCGGATATTCGGTTAAGACCACCGGCGACAAGGCCATCGCTTCTTCGATGAATCAGCTGATGTCTCGGATCCGTGGGAAAAACGAACAATATATCATTGAAAATCTGGCCATTCGTTCGATGGCGAAGGCCAAATATTCGACCAAAAACATCGGGCATTACGGACTCTCGTTCGACCATTACACCCATTTCACTTCGCCCATCCGACGCTATCCCGACCTGATGGTTCACCGTCTGCTCGACCACTACCTGAAGGGTGGAGCCTCAGAAAACGCTGCCGCCTACGAAGCCAGATGCGTGCAGTCATCACAGATGGAGGAGCGAGCGGTCAGTGCCGAGCGTGCCTCAACCAAATACAAGCAGGTGGAGTTTATGCAGGACAAAATTGGACGGCAGTTTGACGGCATTATTTCGGGAGTGAGCGAGTGGGGCTTTTTCGTTGAACTGAAGGAGAACCACTGCGAGGGAATGGTTCCGGTCAGAGACCTGGATGATGACTTTTACGAGTACGACGAGAAAAATTTCTGTCTCACGGGAACACACACCCGAAGGCGGTTTATGATGGGACAGGAGATCAGGGTTGAGATTGCCAGGACCAACCTGGCCAAGCGTCAGCTTGATTTCAGACTGGTGCCTCAGTCGAAGTGACCTGAAAGGAGCTTTTTCCAAACAGCTCCATCCGGCTTTTTGAAGCGACGGAACGACTGGTCGTCGAAATTCATAATGACATCCGGAGTGAGGGTTCCCTGTCTGCAGATTCCGAAGTAGCCTCTCTCGAACAACGAACCTGCTACATACTCCTGCTCGGTTTGTCCCGGCGTCGGCACCAGCAGGGCACCTCTTCCCAGAGCGATCAGGTCAGAAAGGGTTGAATTACCGGGCCGGCACACAATCACCGGAATCGTGGTGATGTAGTCTGCCAGCGCCTCGTCGGGAGCGTGATCAAGCAGCGTCAGGGATCCCACCTCTTGCATCTCACCGAAGTCGCCCGCCTTATCGCGGGGTTTGCCTCTGAGGATCAGTGCTTTGATGCCATTGTCACCCAACACCCGCATCAACTCCTCCTCAAGCAGGGTTCGCTGGGGTTCAGGACCGGAGAGCAGGGCCAGAACCTGGTAACGACCTGATTTTGCTTCTTCGTCAATGGGGGCACCCTCGAATCTTGAAACAGGCTCAATGTAGTGCGACTTGCGCGGGAGCCACCAGGGGTGGGTCAGCCGTCCTGAAAGGCCCGGCCACTCCCTGAAATCGGCGATCCAGATTTCGCTGAACCTGCGGAGTGCGAATAAGTGTAAGGCATACACCAATGGTTCTCCGAAATGGAGTCCCCGGGGCGCCCTCAGCCACAGCTGGTTGGTGATGAAAACGGATCGAACGCCGGGGTGGTGCATTCCGTATCGGTGATCGGTGATGATCAGATCGATCTGCATGCTTTCAACCATCCATTTCAGCTGACGACGGTTTTTTCGGATTGCCCTGAGCATGCCCGGCACCTGGGTGAGCAGCTTTCTGAAGAAATGCCCTTTATGCGAATAAGTGACCTGGTAAAAGGGGAGTCTGACAAGCATGATATCGGGGTACCGGTTCCGGTAAAAGCGCTCAGGTACCCCATCAGCAGCCAGGATGACCCTGTCCCCGTTTCGTATCGAATGGTTGATCATCGGTACCAGCCTGACTGCATGGCCGAGGCCCCATTCCATCGGACAAAACAAAATTGTGGCCATGATTCAAGGCGCTTAATTCAGCATTAAAGATACCGGATTTGAGACGAATGTTAATTCTTGCTGAATAACAGGTAGATATGATTTTTATCATTGTGATGCGGATCATTCGGCCGTAATTTTCGATGGGTTAACATGACCCTTGAACAATACGCTCATGGAAAAAATTAAATGGGAACAGCGGTATAGTTCTGGATTGATCTACCTTGACAACCACCGGCGCAATTTCATCGGGATCATCCAGGAGCTTCAGGCAACCATTGAGGAGGGCAATTGTGAACAGATGCTTCCGATGATTTTACACAGGATGGCCTTTTACATTGAAGATTATTTCCTGAAAAAGGAGATGGCCCTGCAGGATGCCGACTATCTCCCACTCAGCAAGTACAAGGTGGAGCACGACCGGTTTACGACCCAGATGGTGGTTTTCCAGGAGCGCTACCTAAGTGGGGAGGAGGGCCTTTGCCAGGAGATGGTTGACTTTCTGGTCAGCTGGTTTGAGAATTACATCACCCTGTTTGACCAGGAGGGGGCAGCGTTCCTACGCAGTAAAGGATACGAGTAATCAGAACAATCTGAGCGCCTGACTCTTTTCGGTCACTTGCATTTTGTCAAAATCGAAGATCTGGATTTGCACCACTCCGGGTTTTTTGCCCTTTTCAAAACTTCCAAAGTCCTTATCCATACCCAGGGCGGTGGCTCCGTTCAGGGTTGCCCATTTCAGGGTCTCCTCGAAGGGTATTTCCGGAAAATGGCGGTTTATCAGGATCAGTTCCTGCAGGATTGAGAGCTGCCGGTTCGATGCAAGGCTGTCTGTGCCGATGCATATGGGTAAGCCCGATTGGATAAGTCCGTGAAGGTCAGGCAGCCGGTTCGAGATGTGCAGGTTTGAACCGGGACAAATCACCAGGGTGCAATTGCTTAACTCCTTTACAAAGGGATCGGTCTTTTCAGACAGGGTATTGTGCACCAATAATTTCCGGGGTTTTGGGGCAAAGCGTCCAAGCAATTTCTCAATGCTGGAGGCTTCACGGGGCAGGGCCTCAAGCTGATATCCCTTGCGAATGAATCTCTCGGCCAGCGCCCCCTTTAACATTCTCAGCAACATTCTCTCCTCCTCGCTTTCATCGTGGTGTATGCTGAAGAAAGGCTGGCGGTTGAGTTCTCCGGCCATGGTTTCCCATAGTTTTTCAGACACGGAATAGGCTGCGTGAGGACTGAGGGAGGCCGTAAGGCCCTCCTTCAGAAACTGATCCTTTACCACTCTGGCATTGTGTGCGACGGTTGAGGCCTGATCCGGATCCAGTCCGAAAAACTCAATGAAATTGTGGTAGCGGATCCTGCTGGATTGCTTCACCGGTATGGTTGCCGTGTCATTGCAAATATCGCCTGCGGCCACGATGCCCTCCTTGAGCATCATCAGGTCGGCCCTCAGGGCGGCTTTCTGGATGATGTCAGGATGGTCATTGCGGTGGTCTACCACATATCCTATAAAGCCTGACAATTGTGTGTCGGGGGGAACCGTTGCTGAGAGGTGCGACAATTCAAGGTGGAGATGGGCATTGACGAACCCGGGGACCAGTATCCCGGGGTAAAATTCGAGTCCTGCCACCTCCCTGATCTTACCTTTGGTATCAATTACCTCCAGCACCCTTCCATGGTTATCGGTGACCAGAATGCCAAATTTCAGGGGGGGGCCCTTGCCGGTAAAAAGGTAATGGGCTGAAATTTTTCTCATGAACAAGGGCTATTCTTCGTTGACAACCTGCTGCTCCACTTTTTTCAGGTTTTCAAGTTGCTGGTTCAGCTTTTTATAAACCTCCCTGTAGAGAGCATCGAAATCCTTAGGACGGCTGTTGTAGTAAAAGAGGGATGAATCGACCTGGGTTCGGGTGATCCCATGCTTTTCAAGCACAGAGGGATACCAGGTCAGTCCCAGGTCATTCTTGTTTTTTGGTGAGTTTGACTCTTCGTGGATCATGGCATCCACCAGGTGGATGTCGGCCAGCAGCGTAATCATCTGATCCCTGCCGAGAATGCCGGGAGGAGGGGCCGTGGCACCTCGCTTGCATCCGGGCATGAGAATCATTAAGGGCATAATCAGGGTGAGGATGCGGCTTTTGATCATTGGATTTTCTTCATCAGTTTCGTCGCAAAAACGAAGTCATCCAGCACTTTGTTGCCGGTTTTAAAAATATCATCACGGGTACCTTCCCAGCACTTTTCTCCTTCTGAAAGAAAGAGGATGTTGTCGCCGATTTCCATCACCGAGTTCATGTCGTGGGTATTGACGATGGTGGTGATGTTGAATTCGACGGTAATTTCATGGATCAGGTTGTCGATGACGATCGAGGTGAGCGGGTCGAGCCCTGAATTGGGCTCATCGCAAAGCAGGTATTTGGGATTCAGTACAATGGCCCTGGCGATTGCCACTCTTTTCTTCATGCCACCGCTCAGTTCGGATGGAAACAGCCGGTTGCTGTTTTCGAGGTTCACCCATTTGAGGCAGAAATTGATCCGGTCGAGCTTCTCCTCCCGGCTCATTTTGGTGAAGAAATCCATCGGTAGTCTCAGGTTTTGCTCGACGGTCATAGAGTCGAAAAGGGCGCCGCCCTGAAAGACCACCCCCATCTCCTGCCTGAAGCGAAGCTGGTCGGTGGCCTGCATTGAGGTAAAGTTACGGTTGTCATACCATACCACGCCCTCATCGGGTTGCAGGAGGCCTATGATGCATTTGAGGAGTACGGTTTTTCCCGAACCGCTTTGTCCGATGATCAGGTTGGTTTTTCCGGGGTAAAAACTGGCTTCAATATTTGACAGCACCCGGTTCTGATCAAAGCTTTTGCTGATGTTTTCAACTTTGATCATGAAAGCATGATTTGGGTGATCAGGTAATTGAAGATAAGGATGGTGATCATGCTGTAAACCACGGCCAGTGTGCTTGAGCGGCCCACCTCGAGGGCGCCTCCCATGGTATAGTAGCCATGGTATGCCGAAACGGTGGTGATCAGAAAGGCAAAAACCACCGATTTAATCACCGTGTAGAGTACATAATATGGTTTGAACTCAAACCGGATCCCGAACAGAAAGTCGTTCATGGTAACCAGGTCGCCCAGCTTGGCGATGAACATCCCGCCCGCAAGTCCAATGAAAATGCTGAGAATGACCAATGCCGGAATGACCAGCATCATACCCACCACCTTGGGCTGGATCAGGTAGGAGGCCGCGTTGATCCCCATCATCTCGAGGGCATCGATCTGCTCTGTTACCCGCATCGTTCCGATCTCGGATGAGATGTTGGATCCCACCTTTCCGGCTAGAATAAGACAAAGCACGGTGGATGAGAATTCAAGCACCAGCACGTCGCGGGTGGTATAGGAATTGTAGAAGTCTGGAATCAGGGGGTTTCCCATGTTGATGGTCATGTGGATGATCACCACCATGCCTATGAAGAATGAGATGATGGCGACGATGCCGAGCGAAGCGACCCCCAGTTTGTCCATTTCCCTGACCACCTGCCTGAAATAGATTCCATGCTTTTCGGGACGGGCGAAGATCCGTTTCAGCAGCATCATATAGCGACCCAGATGGTAAAAGAGTTTCATGGGTTGGAATTTAGTCCAAGTTAGCAAGAATTTGGCTAATATTGCTTTTCATTTTCCGGAGTAATACTGCAATTTGACTGAAAACCAGCATAATATAGCAAAAAAAAGTCAATCCGGATTTTTGGATTTCCTGCCGCCAGCCACCCTGTCTCTTGTGCAAAGATGGCTTGATTCGTCACCCGTTCAGGTGAAACTGGTGGCTCCCCGTCGCACGAAGACGGGGGATTTCAGGGTAGGCCGGATCCTGAAGCATCCCCTCATTACGCTCAACCGCAACCTCCATCCGGTGGAGATGCTGATCACTTTTTGCCATGAACTGGCGCACCACCGGGTACACAGCAGGTATGTAATCCGCCGCAAGCCTCACGGAAAGGAATGGAAGGCGGAGTATCGACTGCTGCTGAAGGAACTGCTGGATAGCCGTACGCTGGATCATGAGATCAACCAGGCTATAGAACGGTGCTTTTTCAGGCGCGAACGTATAGGCTCCGGCGGGTGTCAATGGCTGCACCGGGTCTTGCATCCCGCCGGAGATGTTGTGCGGGTGATGGAGCTGAAAGAGGGACAGGCGTTTGTGCTGAGAGGCGGTCGTGCATTTGTGTTGGGTTCCCGCATCCGTACCCGCTATCGCTGCAGGGAGCTCAGCAGCGGAAAGATATTCACCATACATCCGATGGCAGAGGTTTCGTCGATTTTAGACGGGGATGTTGGAAATCTCTTGTTCATTGGTTAACTTCCCTCATTCAGCTAAACCACAAATCATGGATAAGGATGTTTTTTGCGTGGTGATGGCCGGCGGCATCGGAAGCCGCTTCTGGCCCTACAGCCGTAGTCGCATGCCCAAACAGTTTCTGGATATTCTGGGCACAGGCAGGAGCCTGCTTCGCCAAACCGTCGACCGGTTTAAACCCCTCTGTCCTGTTGAGAACATCTTCATCGTAACCAACGCAGAGTATGCCGGTGTGGTCCTTGAACAGCTTCCGGAATTGCGTAAGGATCAGGTTCTGCTTGAACCCCTGCGAAAGAACACGGCTCCATGCATTGCCTTTGCCAATGCCAGGATCCAGCAGATGAATCCCAATGCGCGAATTATTGTAGCCCCCTCTGACCACCTCATCAGCAACGAATCTCAGTTTCAGGTCGTAATGCAGAAGGGACTAAGCTTCGTTGAGAACCGGGAAGTGCTTCTGACCTTGGGGATCCAGCCCACCCGGCCTGAAACAGGTTACGGCTACATCCAGTCAGAAAAGAAGGAGTTGTTTGACGAATTCCCCTGCCTCAAGAAGGTGAAAACCTTCACAGAGAAGCCCAATCTTGAACTGGCCCGGATCTTTCTTGAGAGTGGCGATTTCTACTGGAATTCAGGTATGTTCATCTGGTCGCTCCAGGCCATCACTCATGCTTTTCAGAAGTACCTGCCCGACATGCAAAATCTGTTTGAAGAGGGCTCTTCCTTCTTCGGAACCTCTGAAGAGGAGTCGTTTGTCAGCCAGGTTTACGGAGCTTGCGACAAAATATCTATCGACTACGGGATCATGGAGAAGGCCGACAACGTGTATGTAGTTTGCGCCGATTTCGGTTGGTCAGACCTGGGCACCTGGGGGAGTCTTTACGAGCATATCCCGGTGGATGAACACGGAAATGCCTTTGCCGGTTTTGAAGTGATGCCCTTTGATTCAGGCAACAACATGATCCAGGTAACCAACAAAGAGAAGCTGGTGGTGATTGAAGGCCTGAGTGATTACATCATCGTGGATACCGACGATGTGCTGCTCATCTGTAAAAAAGAGGATGAACAGCAGAT